>JAIDJZ010000274.1 GCA_029051965.1 Paramuribaculum sp.
GGCGGAGGACCGATGGCGGGGGATATGTGGACCGGTGTGACTGGGTGGATGGTTGCGGTTTGCTGTGGAGGGGTTGCTGTCGCTTCTTCAGGGACTTGGAGGTCGAGGATGGGGAGTCGGGCTTGTCGGACGAGGCGGGCGAAGTGGTTGACGCGGGTGCGGGGTCGGTAGGTGCCGCAGAGGATGAGTAGTGACTGGGGGCCGATGTCGATGGCTGGGAGGATCGATCGCCAGTGCTGCTCGAGGGCACGGCCGCGGTGAGGGAAGGCGTCGCCGTCGAGGATGAGGGCGAGGGGGAAGTTGAGTCCTCGGCAGTGGTCGGGGGTTCGCGAGGAGACGAGGATGGGTTGCCAACGTGGATCGGGAAGGGTGCGGAGCTTCCGTTTGGGGAGAATCCGGTTGATGTCGGCGCGCGAGCGGCCGACGACGCAGAAGGGGTCGCCGGGCTGCACAACGGTGGCTCGCCAGAGGAGGTAGTCGGCGAGGGTCTGTCGGATGGTGTCGATTGAGGAGGGGGTGTTGCAGAGGATTAGCCGCTGGGGCTGACGGCGGGCTCGCTGCCGCTCGAGGTGGGCTACGGCGCGGCGTGCATGGGGGTGCAGGCGGTAGCCGACCCAGCGTTCGAACTGGGCGGCGTAGTCGCGGCGGAAGATGTGGCGCGGGTGCGGCGGTATGAGAAGGCGGCTTTGCAACATAGTCGCCGCAAAGATATAATGTCAGGCAAGGGGAAGGTTGCCAAATTCAAGAAATGAATATTTTTGGCAGGAGGTGTGGTCAGGCTTTTTCGGGGAGGTAGACGAGGGTTGCGGATGCCGCGGGGCGGAGAAGGCGTTGTGCGGTCTGACGGATTTTTTCGGGTGTAACGGCGCGATAGATGTCGGTCACGGCGTTGATGTCGCGGCCGGTCATGACTGATCGGGCGAGCTGTGTGGCGCGGGGAAGTGCTCCGATCTGGGAGAAGAGGCGGTTGCTTTCGAAGCGGTTGAGCGCGCGTTGGAGTTCATAGTCTGAGACGGGGTTGTCGCAGAGGTCAGCAAGCTGGTCGAGGATCATTTGTTTTGCAGCGGCGACGGCTTCGGGGGAGTCGGAGCGCAGTGCCCCGGTGAACATGATGAAGCCTTGCTCTTCGCTTCCGGAGATTGCGGCGTCGGCAGCGGTGAAGAGGTCGGATCCCATGACGAGGTCGCGGTTGAAGCGTGCTGACTGTCCGGAGGCGAGGATGTCAGTGATGAGGTCTGCGGCAGGGTAGTCGGGATGGTCGGCGTTGTCCATGAGGAATGCTATGGTGAGACGTGCCTGAGGTACGTCGGCGTGCAGTTCAAGCATTCTTGGGGCGTCGACAGGTGGTTCCGGGGCGTAGAGTCGTGGCTTTACGGGGCGTTGCGGAATCGGCCCGTACCATTTTTCGGCGAGACGGATTGTTTCGTCGAGGGTTATTGGTCCGGCTACGGCGAGGACGGCGTTGTTCGGGGCGTAGTGGGAGAAGAAGAATTCGCGGACGTCGTCCATCGAAACGCGGCTGATGTGGGCGATTTCGCGTCCGATTGTCGGGTAGCGGTAGGGGTGTGTGGTGTAGAGGAGCTGTCGTAGGCGGTGGCCGTAGTCGCCGTAGGGCCTGTTGAGGCATACCTGCTTGAATTCCTCGATTACGACTTTGCGCTGGACTTCGAGGGATTCGGGCGTGAAGGCGAGAGAGAGCATTCTGTCGCTTTCGACCCAGAAAGCAGTCTCGACGTTTTGAGCGGGAACGATCGAGTAGAAGTTGGTGAAATCGTTGGATGTCCAGGCGTTGTTTGTTCCGCCGGCGAGTTCGAGCTCCCGGTCAAAGTCGGGGACGTTGACAGATCCTCCGAACATGAGGTGTTCGAAGAGGTGGGCCATTCCTGTCAGGTCCGGGTCTTCGTCGCGAGCGCCGACGTTGTAGAGGGTGTTGAGGACGACCTGCGTAGTTGTCGGGTCGTAGTTGTGGACAATGCGCAGTCCGTTGGACAGGGTGTGGGTTGAGTATTCGATCATTATTCCGCGTTTCCGAGGATCTTCACTGAAATGATGCGTATGTCGTCGAGGGGTCTGTTGAAGCGGTCGCCTTCGGCCTGCTGGATACGGTCGATCACGTCGTAGCCGCTTTCGACCTGTCCGAAGACGGTGTAGGCGCCGTCGAGGTGTGGCGCGCCACCGACGGAGCAGTAGGCTTCGGTCTGTTCGCGCGAGAATCCCATTGGAGTCTTATCGGCGATTTTTCGAGCTTCGGCATTGAGGGAGTCCTGAAGGAGAGCGAGTCCGGCCTGATCGCGGTTTCGCCGCAGAGACATGATTGAGTCGCGGTTTTGTGCGAGCAGCGAGTTGATGATGGCCTGCTTCTGGGACCGGATGAGGGACATTTCGAGTTTGTCGAGCTGGACGGGGGTGTAGGTGTGTCCGGTCACGATGTAGAACTGAGAACCGGATGACTTGCGGTCGGGGTTTATGCTGTCGTCCTGTCTGGCAGCTGCGAGAGCTCCGCGTCGGTGGAAGTGGCGCGGATAGCGGATTTCTGCGTCGATCTGATAGTCGGGGCTTCCGCTTCCGAGGATCTTTCCGGGAGCGGCGTCGCGCGATTCGGGATCGCCTGCCTGGACCATGAAGTCTTTGCTCCCCCGGTGGAAAAGGAGGCCGGCGTAGAATCCTTCGGATGCGAGGCGGAGGCAGTTGGGTGGAGGGCGCG
>JAIDJZ010000275.1 GCA_029051965.1 Paramuribaculum sp.
CTATCTCGCTCCGATTCTGTCGGCAGGCGATTTCGCCGGCTGCCCCATGCGCTATGTCGGTCTCGGGGTGCTCGTCTGCGTCTTCTCGACGTGGGGCGACCTGTTCGAATCGATGATCAAACGCGCGGCCGGAGTGAAAGACAGCGGAAACATTCTTCCGGGCCACGGCGGAATGCTCGACCGCATAGACTCGATCCTTTTTGTGGTCCCGGCCTCGCTTATCTATCTGACCCTCACAAGCTTTTTCTGTTAACAAAACGACAAATAAACCAATTCAAACCGTCAATAACCAATCGTTTAACCAAGGTATGAAAGATCAAAGATATAATCTTCGGGGCGTTTCGGCGTCAAAAGAAGATGTCCACGCAGCTATCAAGAATGTCGACAAAGGATTGTTTCCCAAAGCTTTCTGCAAGATAATCCCGGATATACTGGGAGGCGACAACGACTATTGCAACATCATGCACGCCGACGGAGCCGGAACAAAGTCATCGCTCGCTTATGTCTACTGGCGTGAGACCGGCGATCTTTCCGTCTGGAAAGGTATCGCCCAGGACGCTTTGATCATGAACATCGACGACCTTCTCTGTGTCGGAGCTACCGACAATATTCTCGTCAGCTCAACGATCGGACGCAACAAGCTGCTCATTCCCGGCGAAGTCATCTCAGCAATCATCAACGGAACCGAAGAGCTTCTTGCCCGCCTGCGAGAACTTGGCGTCAACGCTATCGGAACCGGCGGCGAGACTGCCGATGTCGGCGATCTTGTCCGCACGATCATTGTAGACAGTACTGTCACCTGCCGCATGAAACGCGCCGACGTGATCAACAATGCCAACATTGCCGGCGGCGACGTCATTGTCGGACTCTCGTCGTCGGGCCAGGCTACGTATGAGTCGGACTACAACGGCGGAATGGGAAGCAACGGTCTGACATCGGCCCGTCATGACGTATTCTCGAAGTCCGTCGCCGCAAAATATCCGGAGAGCTTCGACGCAGCTGTGCCGGAGGAACTGATCTACAGCGGAGCGAAGGAACTGACCGATGCCGTCGAAGGATCGCCTCTCGACGCAGGCCGACTGGTGCTGTCGCCGACACGCACCTATGCTCCCGTCATCAAGAAAATCCTCGACGAAATGCGCGGTCAGATCCACGGTATGGTCCACTGCAGCGGCGGCGCACAGACTAAGGTCATGCACTTTGTCGAAAACAAACATGTCATCAAGGACAACCTCTTCCCGATTCCTCCCCTCTTCAGACTGATCCACGAACAGTCAGGAACCGACTGGGCAGAGATGTACAAGGTGTTCAACATGGGCCACCGTATGGAAATCTACCTGCGTCCCGAACACGCCGACCGCGTCATCGAAATTTCGAAAAGCTTCGGAATCGACGCCCGCATCGTTGGCCGCGTTGAGGATGCCGAGACCAACCGCCTTACAATCATCACTGAAAACGGAACGTTTGAATACTGATCTGCTCACGCGGGAAACACCCATGTTCCTGCATGCAACCGATCATGGAAAGGATATTCAGAAACGCATCAGCCCTGATTGCCGCAATCATAATGGTTGCGGCAATCAGTAGTTCATGCGGATCAAAGAAATCCGATGCCGAATCCGCTCCCGGCCACGATGCACTGCCGGCAACCGAAAGCGACACTGCACGCCATCCCCTCCCCGACACCCTCAGAGTAGCCACACTCTACAGTCCGACGTCATATTTCATCTATCGCGAGACCCCGATGGGCTATGACTACGACATGATCAGCCGCTTCTGCGCCGACAAGAATATGGTTCTGGACCTGCAGGTCGCACCGAACCTCAACGCGATGGTCGAGATGCTCGACTCGGGAAAAGTAGACCTCGTGGCCTATGAGATTCCGATCACAAGCGACTACACCGACAGAGTCGAACCGTGCGGGCCTCAGACAGTGACCCATCAGGTACTGGTCCAGCCGAAGCCGAAAAAAGAGGGAAAAAGGATCTCAGACGTGACCCAGCTCGTCGGACGGGAAGTCTATGTCGAAGCCAATTCGAAATACCATCAGCGACTCATCAACCTCAACACCGAACTCGGAGGAGGCATTATCATCAAAGCCGTTGACCGCGACACCCTCATCACCGAGGAGCTGATCGCCATGGTCTCCGACGGCGACATTCCGCTGACGGTCGTAGACAGCGACATTGCCAAAATCAACCGGACCTATTTCTCCGATCTCGATATCACTCTCGAAATCAGCTTCCCGCAGCGAGCGGCATGGGGCACCTCACACTCTAACCGCTGGCTGGCAGACTCTGTCGACAGCTGGCTGCGACAGGAAAAACCATCACAGGCACAAGCCGAACTCCTCAAGCAATATTTCGAGAAGAGCAAGGAATCTCCGTCTGTCGCAATCAGATTTTCGAAAAACAGAATGTCGCCTTTCGATCATCTCTTCCGGCAATACGCAGCCACAATCCACTGGGACTGGCGCCTGCTCGCGGCAATGGGCTTCACGGAAAGCCGCTACGACAGCACCCAGGTCTCATGGGCCGGAGCGCGAGGAGTCATGCAGCTGATGCCGTCGACCGCCCGCGCCTACGGACTCGGCGGAGACCGCATCACCCACAACCGCGACAACATAGCGACTGCCGCGAAAGTGATCGCCAGCCTTGATTCGCAGTTTGCCAAACTGGTGAGCGATCCGGAAGAGAGAAAGAAATTTATCGTCGCAGCCTACAATTCCGGCCCGGCACACATACTCGACGCAATCGCCCTGGCCAAAAAGCATGGCTACGACTCCCAGCGCTGGATCGGATCGGTCGAACATGTGCTGATGATGAAATCAAAACCGGAATTCTATAATGATCCGGTCTGCCGCTACGGCTACTTCAACGGACGTCAGACATTCGACTACGTCCACCACGTTTTCGACACCTACAGTCAGGCCCTGAAAATCGTTTCGCGGTAGATCCACTGTCCCACTCTCCATCAACCCCGAAATACACAATAAATTTTGTCATACGAGATTTTATATCTAACTTTGTAAATATCCTCCTGCAGAATATTATACCCGTATATAAGATATAAATATCATCATGGTGACACTTACAAACAGATCCTTGGCTACACCTGATGTAATCAGAAATCTCGGCATGAGGTTTCGCGATTACAGGTTGCGGTTGCGCATGACCCGTAAGGAGGTTTCCGAAGCGGCATCTATCGGCATGACCACACTCTATAGGTTCGAGTCCGGGAATATGACCGACATTTCGTTCAGCACTCTACTGAGACTATTAAAGGCAATAGGACTTGGAGAGAACTGGAATGCAATTTTGCCCGAATTACCCGAATCACCATATCTGTATGACAACAATGAGAAAAAGGCGCAGCGTGTACGACATCGTAAGTCATAGGTCAGAGTTACTAGTGATGATGTACTTCATAACTCATAACTATGACTTAAAACTTAAATAACGCCTCATAATTTTTCACTATTTCCTGATTGTGAGGAACTGCTCAAATTATTGACTTCCTCCATAAAGACAATGAAAAGCAAACAGTCACCTCGTAACTCATAACTCTGGCCTATGACATATATAAAGGTAAAACTATGGGGGCATGAAATCGGGCGTCTCGTGTGGGATTCAACCACGAGACGGACATATTTTATGTATAACCCAGAACTGAAAGACAGGTTTCCTGACATTGCTCCACTACTTTCTCCTGCAAAGAATCGAAACATTCTTTTGCCTATATATGGAGATGACCGCCCTATTTACCAGGGGCTTCCTCCGTTCATCGCTGACTCGTTGCCGGACGCTTGGGGTAACAGCTTATTTGACAAATGGGTAAAGTATAACAAAATACCGCATAACAAAGTCACGCCATTGTATAAACTGATGTTTATCGGCACACGTGGGATGGGCGCATTGGAATATGAGCCATGCGCTGCCGACCTTACACACACTCGCTCAATCAACGTAAAATCCCTGTATGACATATCTCTGAAGATTATCGAAGACCGGGAAAACACAGTTCTGACTGCTAACGAGAAACTGACGTTGCAGGCATTGCTCGCCGTCGGCACATCTGCAGGCGGCCGTCAGATGAAGGCAATTATCGCCATTAACAATAAGACTGGCGAAATTCGGTCCGGTCAGACCGATGGGCTTGAAAGTTACGAATACTACATTCTGAAGTTCGGAGATAAATCCATACCAATCGCTGAAATTGAAACAGCGTATTATGAAATGGCTATAGCTGCAGGAATCGAGATGGAAGAATGCCGGCTATTGCCGATAGACGGCATCAACCATTTTCTCACCAAACGTTTCGACAGGAAGAACGGCAAGAAGATCCACGTTCAGACTTTGGCTGCCATAAACCCCGAGGCACGAAGCTACGAAGATCTCGTTGCAACCTGTCGCGAACTGTCAATTTCAGAGTCTGAAATTGAGCAGCTCTTCGCCCGGATGGTTTTCAATGTCATGGCCAACAATACTGATGACCACAACAAAAACTTCTCATTCCTACTTGAAGAGGACGGAAAATGGCGGATGTCGCCGTCATACGATACGACATTTATATTCAACACGAAAGCAACAGGTCCCAATATCGAACGTAGATTGAGCATTGGTGGGGAAATCAGTGAGATTTCTAAGACAGACCTACTCGACTTTGCCAAACAGCACGATATAAAGAATGCCAGCGCAATCATAAACCGCGTAGCCGGAGCAATATCAAAATTCGGTGAATACGCCGAGCTGTGCCATATCACTCAACCATGGCGCGGTATAATCCAAAAGACGCTGAACGACACTCTTATCGCGTTCGGTTATATCGTCAAAGACGATGATTCCGGGAATTCCTTGTGCGATATGCACGGAAGAGAAATTGCCAACTTTTCGGTTTCAGTCAATTCCAAAGGGCATTATGAAGTGGTCGCGACAATTGACGGAATACGTTATCGACGATTCGTCAGACCTAATATGAGTCTCTATTCCGACCTGATGAAACAAGACTTTTATAATCTCACTGCCGATAAGAAAATCCGATTGGCTGAAACCCTATTCCCTCCGGAAACTGCACTATAACCGCTTTTCATCCGCTTTACTTGCTTTTCCAATGAAGTTTTTTGCAGAAAGAATAATTTTTGCGATATTTGTCAGCAGGTTTAGAGAATGCCCTGACAGACCGGCGGGGACTATTTTTCGTCTCCGTTTTGCTATTACCGCATTCTGATCCCAAAACGCGACAAAACAATTAAAACCTGATCAGCGTTAAAGAAAAAGATCCACCATCTAATCCATCACATTAATATGAAAAAGAAGTATTTTACCGTAGCCGCAGTGACATTATGCGCAGGCTCACTCATGTTCTCATCATGCATCGGCAGTTTTGCTCTGACAAACAAACTTCTTAGCTGGAACAATCAGGTAGGCAGCAAGTTTGTCAACGAACTCGTGTTCCTCGCATTCTGGATTCTTCCCGTCTACGAAGTTTCGGGTCTCGCCGACATCCTTGTCATCAACACAATCGAATTCTGGAGCGGATCGAACCCCGTTGCACAGGGCCGCACAGTCATCGACGGACAGGATGGACGTTACCTCGTTGACTGCGACGGCAAAGGCTACACGATCACGAGCGAAAATGACGGCTCTGTCGTGCGCCTCGACTTCGACACCGAAGAAAAGACATGGAGCGCCACCGTCGGCGGTGAAACCTATGAGCTGATGACATTCATCGACGACACCCATGTCAGAATGCCCGCTCCCGACGGCGGAACCGTTGAAGTAAAACTCGACCAGGAAGGTGTCTGGGCCTATCAGCAGATGGCCACACCGATGCTCACCGCTCAACGCTGATGAAACGCCTGGTTCTCATCCGCCACGGCCAAAGCCTGTGGAATCTCGAAAACAGATTCACAGGCTGGACCGACGTGGAACTCTCGGACAAAGGACGTGAAGAAGCCCGCGATGCCGGCCGAAAACTCCTTCAGGCCGGAATTAAACCGGACTTCTGCTTCACCTCCTATCTCCGCCGAGCAATCCACACTCTGCAGATCGTTGCCGCTACTCTCGAACGCGACTGGGTTCCGGTTGTCAAGGACTGGCATCTCAACGAACGTCACTACGGTGCACTGCAGGGACTCAACAAATCGGACACGGCCAATGAATTCGGAGAGAAACAGGTCCACGAATGGCGACGAGGCTTCGACGAACGGCCTCCCCTGCTGTCGCGCGACGACTAACGCTATCCCGGCAATGACGAACGCTACAGCAGTCTGACCGACGACGAACTTCCTCTTTCAGAATCGCTCCACGACACAATCGAACGTGTCAGATGCTGTTGGGAAGAAAAAATTGTTCCGGCTCTGACCCACAACGACGAAGTGATGGTCGTGGCCCACGGCAACAGCCTGCGGGCACTTCTGATGAAGATCTGCCACCTATCCCAGTCCGAGATTCAGGAAGTCGAACTCCCGACCGGAACGCCACTCGTTCTTGAAGTCGACGACAGAATCAACGTTGTCCGGAAATACTACCTCTAACACTCAGAGCGGTGTGTCAGCCTCCACAGGCCATGACACACCGCTCTTCTTTTATCTTAACTTGTCAGCAGCTCAACACCGCCATCCCAAATTATCCTCTTGCATTTCACCTCTCCCCCTTTAAGCCCTCATTCAAGATCATCGCATGGGAGCCTTCAGACGGTACCTGACCAACCATTTCCCGATATCTGTTTCTAATATCCTTCATAAGTTAAAAGTTTTGTCGGTTTCGATTGTTTTTTTTGGGCGAGAGGGATCAGCGGGGGGCGATGAGGAGGGTGCCGAGGTAGACGGCGGCGAGGCCGGCGATGAGGGAAACGCCTATATAGAGAAGCGCGCCGGCTATGTGGCCGCTCTGAATAAGCGTCAGCGATTCCTGCGAGAATGTTGAAAAGGTGGTCAGACCTCCGCAGAAACCGGTCGTCAACATAAGCCGCACCGTCTCGGAGCAACCGGACGAATGCCGCACCGCAAAGGCATAGAAAAGCCCGATCAGGAAGCATCCCGCAAGATTGACCGCAAGAGTTGCTACTGGAAGCGGCCCCAGACTGCCGAGAGACAGCATGGACGTTCCAGACAACCTATTGGACAACAGGCTGACAAGATAGCGCAACACGCCGCCGGTTCCACTTCCGAGAAAAACAGCCAGAATCAATCTAAACATGCGGCAAAGATAACGATTTTTTGGATAAAAAAATGTGAGTGACGCTCTTTTTGATTACTTTTGCAAAACGAAAATATCCATTGTCACAAACCGACATCAAGCAACTGATCATCGATATGGAAGAAATCAATATTTCTGAAGTCTACAAAGCTGCGGAGGTGCTCCGCGACGTTGCCCGCCATCCGAAACTCATCGGCCCGGCTCCACTTAACCCCGATGCCGAAGTCTATCTCAAGCCGGAAAACCTTCAGCGCACAGGTTCGTTCAAACTCCGTGGCGCATACTACAAGATCTCTCAGCTGACCGACGAGGAACGCTCTCGCGGTGTGATTGCCTGCTCGGCCGGAAATCATGCTCAGGGTGTTGCCCTCGGCGCCGCCCACGCCGGCATAAAGGCTACGATCTGCCTCCCGGCCGGTGCGCCGATTTCTAAAGTCGAGGCCACGAAGGCTCTCGGAGCCGAAGTTGTCATGGTTCCGGGCGTCTATGACGATGCCTATGCCCGTGCGATCGAGCTGCAGAAAGAGCATGGCTACACGCTTGTCCACCCCTTCGACGATCCGAAGGTGATTGCCGGACAAGGCACAATCGGTCTTGAGATAATCCAGGAGTTGCCCGATGTCGACGCCGTTGTTGTGCCGATCGGAGGAGGAGGACTGATTTCGGGAGTGGCTTTTGCCATTAAAACGCTCAAGCCGAATGTGAAGGTCTACGGCGTTCAGTCTGAAGGCGCACCGTCGATGGCCAGATCGATCGCCGACGGCGAGCGCGAGTGCCTCGACCACGTTTCGACTATCGCCGACGGTATTGCCGTAAAGGAACCCGGAGTCAACACCTTCGAGATGTGCCACCGCTATGTCGACGAGATCGTGACCGTCAGCGACGACGAAGTCGCAGCAGCCATCCTGACCCTCATCGAACAGCAAAAACTCGTTGCCGAAGGTGCCGGGGCCGTTTCGGTAGCTGCAGTCATGTTCGACAAGATTCCTGTTGCCGGAAAAAAAATTGTCTGTGTCGTCTCAGGAGGCAACATCGATGTCACATCGCTTAACCGCGTGATCACCCGCGGACTCGTGAAAAGCGGCCGCGACTGCACCGTCACGGTTGTCCTCTCCGACAAACCGGGACAGCTCTCGAAGGTCTGCAGCGTCATCGGCGACCTCGGAGCAAACATTCTTTCCGTAGAGCACAAACGCAACAGCAAAAACACCGACATCAACGGCTGCAAGCTCCATATCGACATGGAAACACGCAACCTCGAACATGTCGAAATCATTCGCGAAGGCCTCAAAAAAGCAGGATTTGAAGTAGAATAAAACCAACCTACCCCCTACGGATGTCCGGCACTGACAGTGTCGGACATCTGATTTTTTCACTACCTGAATTTCCGCTCCGCATATTCAAAACAAACAACTACGACAACCAGCGGAAGCAATCATCACGCTGATGTCCAGACAATTGACTTTTAATTTCGGACAACTTATCAACACATCGACGGATTTAAGATAAAAAATTTTGTGATTTCATAAAATATAGCAATCTTTGCATCCGGAATTCACAGCCACTCGTAAACCGGGCTATGCCGGCCGATTCGATCAAGAAACAGGCATGCATCAGGGACGAGTCATCATGATTACAACTTAACAGAGACGAAACCAACGTGGAAAACAAAAAACATTCCTATGACGAAGCCTACGAAGCAACCCTCAAATACTTCAACGGCGACGAACTTGCTTCGAGAGTCTGGGTCAGCAAATATGCTCTGAAAGACTCACAAGGCAATATCTACGAACTCACACCGGACGACATGCACCACCGTCTGGCAACAGAGATCGAACGTATTGAAAAGAATTATCCGAACCCGATGTCCCACGACGAAATCTTCTCGCTGCTGAAAGATTTCCGCTACATCGTGCCTCAGGGCAGCCCGATGTCGGGTATCGGCAACAATCTTCAGGTATCGTCTTTGAGCAACTGTTTTGTGATCGGCGTTGACGGCACACCCGACTCCTATGGCGGTGTCATCAAGATCGACGAAGAGCAGGTTCAGCTGATGAAACGCCGTGGCGGTGTGGGCCACGACCTCTCCCACATCCGTCCGAAAGGAACTCAGGTCAAGAACTCGGCACTGACCTCGACCGGCCTCGTACCGTTCATGGAACGCTACTCCAACTCGACCCGCGAAGTGGCCCAGGACGGACGTCGCGGAGCTCTGATGCTGACTGTCAGCATCAAGCACCCCGATTCTGAAGCTTTCATCGATGCTAAAATGACAGAAGGCAAAGTGACCGGAGCCAATGTTTCGGTCCGCATCGACGACGCCTTCATGCAGGCGGCTGTCGACGGAGTGCCCTATCGTCAGCAATTCCCGTTCGAAGCCGAAAACCCGACAACAGTGAAGGATGTCGACGCCCGACAGCTGTGGCACAAGATTGTCCACAACGCCTGGAAATCGGCCGAACCCGGAGTGTTGTTCTGGGACACGATCACACGCGAATCAGTGCCGGACTGCTACGCCGACCTCGGATTCCGCACAATATCCACAAATCCCTGCGGTGAAATTCCCCTATGTCCCTACGACAGCTGCCGTCTGCTCGCCATCAACCTCTACTCCTACGTGAAAGATCCTTTCACCGACCACGCATCGTTCGATTTCGATCTCTTTGCGACCCACGTCGGCAAGGCGCAGCGCATAATGGACGACATCATCGACCTCGAAATGGAGAAAATCGACCTTATTCTCAACAAGATCGAAAGCGACCCCGAAACCGATGAAGTCAAGCAGACCGAGAAACATCTCTGGGAGAAAATCCGCGCCAAGACCTTAAAGGGACGTCGCACAGGAGTCGGCACAACAGGCGAAGGCGACATGATCGCCGCTCTCGGCTATCGCTACGGCACACCCGAAGCGACCGAAGTCTCAGTAAGCGTTCACCGCGCTCTCGCTTTGGCAGCCTACCGTTCGTCGGTCGAAATGGCCAAAGAACGCGGCGCTTTCGAAATCTACAACACCGAACGCGAAGCCTCCAATCCCTACATCAACCGCCTGCGCGAGGCAGATCCCGGTCTCTACGAAGAAATGAAAGTCCATGGCCGACGCAACATCGCCTGCCTGACAATCGCCCCGACCGGCACAACATCGCTGATGACACGAACCTCAAGCGGAATCGAGCCGGTCTTCATGCCGGTCTACAAACGCAGACGAAAAGTAAATCCCAACGACGCCTCCGTGCGTGTCGACTATGTCGACGACACGGGCGACGCATTCGAGGAATATGTTGTCTATCATCCGAAATTCATCACCTGGATGGAGGTCAACGGAATCGAGATCAAATCCAACCTCACACAGGAGGAAGTCGACGCCCTCGTGGCCCGCTCACCCTACTATAAGGCAACGGCCAACGACATCGACTGGCTTGAAAAAGTCAGAATGCAGGGCGCCGTACAGAAATGGGTCGACCACTCGATTTCTGTCACCATCAACCTCCCCTCCGACGTGACCGAAGAGGTTGTCGGCCGACTCTACGTCGAAGCGTGGCGTCAGGGCTGCAAAGGCTGCACGGTCTATCGCGACGGATCGCGCTCCGGAGTGCTTATCGCCGTCCACAAAAAGAAAAAGAACCCGCCTCAGCTCCCGGCCTACGGGCATCCTGTCGCTAATACACATCTA
>JAIDJZ010000276.1 GCA_029051965.1 Paramuribaculum sp.
TGCTCGGGCGGTCGGGTCTGGATGGCGACGATGCCTTGTGTGTCGCGACGTCCGGCTCGTCCGGCAACCTGTGAGATCATGTTGAAAGCCCGTTCGGAAGCCCTGAAGTCGGGCTGATTGATCAGGGCGTCGGTGTTGACTATCGCAACGGTTCTGACGCGGTCGAAATCAAGACCTTTGGTGACCATCTGTGTTCCGACAAGAATGCCGGCGTTTCCGCGCGAGAATTCGGCGATGATTTTCTGATAGCCGTCTTTGTTGCGGGTGGTGTCGAGGTCCATTCTCAGCACTTTTTCGTCGGAGAAGGCCGATCCGATTTCGTCTTCCATGCGCTCGGTTCCGTAGCCGTGGACTTCGATTGCCGGTTCGCGGCATGCGGGACATGTCACCGGGAGGGGATAGATGGCGCCGCAATAGTGGCATACAAGGCGGTCGATCCGTTTGTGGTAGGTCAGACTGACGTCGCAGTGTTCGCATTTCGGGGTCCATGCGCAGAGACGACACTGTGCGACGGGAGCATAGCCGCGTCGGTTGAGGAAGATGATGGACTGCGCGCCTTCCGACAGCGAGCGGCGGATAAGGCTGACGGTCTCGCCGGCGAGGGCTCCGTTCATCAGGCGGGCGCGAGAGGCGGCCTTCGTGTCGATCAGTTTTATTTCCGGAAGCCGTACACCGCCGAAGCGCTCGGAGAGGGTCACGAGTCCGTAGCGGCCTGAAAGGGCTTTATAGTATGTGTCGATTGCCGGAGTGGCTGATCCGAGAAGGACTTTCGCGCCATGCATCTTTGCAAGCATGATGGAGGTGTCGCGGCCGTTGTAGCGTGGAGCGGGATCCTGCTGTTTGTAGCTTGATTCATGCTCTTCGTCGACAATGACGAGTCCGAGGTCGGCGAAGGGCAGGAAGACTGCCGAGCGTGGGCCGACAATGACGGCCGGTTCGGATGAGGTGAGAATCCGGCGGTAGAGATCGACCCGTTCGTTGTCGGAAAATTTGGAGTGGTAGACGATGACTTTGTTGCCGAAGACTCTCTGAAGACGGTCTGTGAGCTGAGTCGTCAGGGCGATTTCCGGAACGAGATAGAGCACCTGACGGCGCTGTTTCATGACGTGGTCGATCAGATGGATGTAGATTTCCGTTTTTCCGGAGGAGGTGACGCCATGCAGGAGGGTGACATCTTTTTCGTTCCATGAGCTGTGGAGGGCGGTGAGTGCCGTCTGCTGGGCGTCGCTGAGGGTGGGCAGAGGTGAGGCGCTGAGGCCGGATGGAGCGAAGCGGCTGATCTCTCGCTTGTAGATCCGTACGATTCTTTTGCGCTCAAGTTCCGAGATAATGGGGCGTGTCAGTGACGTGCGTTCGAGGAGGTCGGTGAGCGTGACCTCTTTCAGTTCCGTTCCGGGCTGCATGAACGCCGACATTTCGAGCAGAGCCAGAAGAGCTGTCTGCTGTTTACGGGCGCGGCTGACGGAATCGAACATTGCGTGGAGTCTGTCGCTGTCACCACGGTCGGCGTTTACGGCGACGTAGGTTATTCTGCGGGCCACGTAGCGCTCTACGAGTTTCTCGGAGACCATCAGTATCTTGCGCTCGAGCATCCGTGCTGCTGTCAGGCTGACATTGGTGTAGCCGGTCGCTTTTTCAATCTCGGCGACCGACATGCGCTTGCCGTGGTGTTCGAGAATCTGGAGGATTACGGCTTCACGTTCGCTGAGGTTTTCGATCGGAATCTCGTCATAGTCGGGCGAGAGTTCGATAAACGTCTCGCTTTCGACTTTGAGTGCGGCCGGAAGTGCGGCTTTCATGACCTCGCCGACGGAACAGAGATAGTAGTCGGCGACCCACTGCCATAGTCTGAGCTGAGGGTGACGTAGGATCGGATCTTCGTCAAGGGCCATTATCAGTGGCTTTGTTTCATAGCCGTCCGGTTTGCGTGGGGTCAGCGATTCGACGATGGCGGTATAGAATTTTTTTTTGCCGAACTGCACAAGGACTCTCTGGCCGGGTCTGATATGTCCGGTCAGGCTTTCGGGGATTTCGTAGGTGAAAGTGCCCGCAAGCGGCAATGGCAGAATGACTTCGGCGTAGAGTGTCATTATGTTGTTTTGTCTGTCTGGCTGGAAAGAAAGAAGTAGCGCCAGAGAGGAGCAAGCATCAGCGACTGTTTCATTTCGTCTGACTTGAGCAGGTCAAGCAGTTCGGTGCGGGTCATTGTCAGCACGGCAATGTCTTCGGTCGGATCGAGGTTCCGTCGGCCGGTCGGAATTACTCCGCGGGCAAGAAAACAGTAGGTCAGATTGTTGGTCGTCGAGGGGTTGCCTGAGATGACACACTGCAATTCCCAGTCTCCGCCCGTGTAGCCCGTTTCTTCGAGCAGTTCGCGTCTGGCGGCATCAATCGGTTCTTCGCCCTCTTCGACAACACCCGCACAAAGTTCGGTCGAAATTAGGCCAAGTCCGTGGCGATACTGGCGCACCATAACGAAGCGGTCATCTTCGGTGATGGCGATTATGTTGACCCAGGAGGGGTATTCAAGTACATAAAATTCCGGATTGATTGTGCCGTCGGGCATCTGCAGGCGGTCGCGGCGCGCAGTGAGCCACGGACGCCGGATCAGATATTCGCTGTCGATTACGCTCGGCCGCTGGATTTCATCTGTTTTCTTCATGAGGGGTTGGATCTTGTGTTACAAAAGTACGCATTTTTTTGTCGCGATTCAAGTGGATAATGTAGTAAGGATGCGAAAAAATCAGTTGTCGGATGTAATTTTTCGGAAAAAGCAGCGTCATATCTGAAAAACGTTTAATCCCTCACCAAACAGATGCGAACAGATTCTTCGGCAGACACTCGGTTCATGGAGATTTTAAACCGGCATGACGCACTTATCTACAAAGTGTGTTATATGTATGCTGATGATACGGAACATCTGCATGATCTCTATCAGGAGGTTGCGGCCAACATATGGAGTGGGATCGACAGCTTTGCAGGCCGGTCGAAGGTTTCGACATGGGTCTACCGTATTGCTCTGAATACGTGCATAACCTATTTCCGCCGTCATGGCAAACATTCGTCGGCTGAACGGCTCGGAGATGATGCCTATGATCTGGCTGACGATTCTTCGGCAGCCGAACGGGCGGAGAATCTGGCAAGAATGTATCATCTGATCGGACGTCTCGGCAAGGTTGACAAGGCGATTATCATGCTTTGGCTCGATGAGCACAGCTATGAGGAGATTGCCTCGATTGTCGGAATCACTCGTCAGAACGTTGCCTCGCGCCTGTTCAGAATCCG
>JAIDJZ010000277.1 GCA_029051965.1 Paramuribaculum sp.
CATCTGCCCCCTCCTGGACTGCCTCGGCAGAGTCCGGACTAAAACAATAAACCGCCCCTGATTCAGCGCCGGGAAAGCACAGAACAGAGCGGCTGGATATATCTATGACGGAAAGGGGCGTCAACTCTCTATGGATTATTTTGTTGCAAAATTACAAATAAATTATCAAAAACCCCTAACATATGTAAACTTTTGTTTATATTTTACCGGAATTATTCAAAAAACCGCCTGCCTCCAACCGCGTTGCCGACAACATACACCACCTCTATCATGCAGTCCGCCACTACCAAGACCCCCGCCCGCTATCATCCCGGACCCATTCCCGACAAGCTCTGTTTATATATTTTAACTCACAAAATACAGGCAAAATGCCTATATTTGCAATTGTGAATAATAAAGCTGAAAATACGTCAGGCCGTCACGCCACGCTTTATCTTCTTCCTGTGCCGCTGAGCGATGTTGCTCCGGCCTCTGTGATGCCTGAACACAACATCAATGTCGCCCGCAGCGTAAAACACTTCATCGTCGAGAATGTCCGCTCTGCCAGACGGTTTCTCAAACGATGCGACCGGTCGATCGAAATTTCCGAACTCTCTTTCACAGTCCTCGACGAACACACCGATCCCGCCGACGTGCCTGCTATGCTCTCGCCGCTGGCCGAAGGAATGGACATGGCCGTCATCTCCGAAGCGGGCTGTCCAGCCGTCGCAGACCCCGGCGCGCTTGCGGTCGAGGCGGCCCTGCGGAAAGGCTTCGACGTCCAGCCGCTCATCGGTCCATCAAGCATCCTGCTCTCACTGATGGCCTCCGGATTCAACGGTCAGAAATTCGCATTCGAAGGCTATCTGCCGCACGACTCCGGCGCACGCCAGCGACGGCTGAAAGAAATGACAGGCCGCATCACACGCGAAGACCAGACACAGATCTTCATCGAGACCCCCTACCGCAACAACCGCCTCATCGCCGAACTCGCAAAGACCCTTCCGGGATCGATGCGGCTATGCGTATGCTCCGACCTGACAGGCCCCGACCAGAAAATCGTATGCCGCCCGATCGCCGAATGGTCACGCGCGACCTACAACTTCGACAAAATTCCGGCCATTTTCCTTCTATACAAATAACCCAACGCCTAACTGATGGGCGCCCCACAGAATCATGGCAAAACTGAAATTCAATTCGCGCCCCGCCTCAAAGCGCGAAATATTCAATAACACAGGCGACCTTTTCGCTCTCGACCGAGAAGACGTCCGCCTTAAACGCGGAACCGTGCCTCCGACCAGGCGACACAAACCGTCAGACCCGTCCGACCTCGAAGTCCACCCCTCCATTGCCGATTTCGTCGTCAACACACGACTGAAATCACTTGAAAGCTGCGCAGCGCCGGCCGATGCGCTCGCCCTCGACCGATCCGGACTGACCGAAACGAAAAAACTGACCTTCATCTCCTTCGGCAGCGGAAGCAGCGGAAACTGCTCATATCTCGGAACCAGATCCGAAGGCATTCTGATCGACGCCGGTGTTGACGCCGACACTGTCCGCGAACAGCTACGGGCCCACGGAATCAGCCCGCGCTCCGTCAAGGCGATAATCATAACCCACGACCACACCGACCACGTCAAATATGTCTACC
>JAIDJZ010000278.1 GCA_029051965.1 Paramuribaculum sp.
AGCGTTCGAGCCATACTTTATCGCGTTTGCTGAGTTTTATCGGACAGCAATAATAAATTTTACAAATCAACAACAAAACTTAATTTTGTGGGGCTGGGACGTGGCCGGCGGTGGTGTCGCCCGTAAAAGTCTTGTCCCTACAGAAATTTAATTGAAACAGATTGATATATGGAGACTGAAAAGAAAACAGGAGAAGTGCTGTATGTCTTGCTGCCGGATTTTGCGGCGCATGAGGCGGTCTATCTGATGGAAGCAATCAGTTGCGACGGTCAGCGGCTGAAGCCGGAACCGAAGTTTGTGAACCGTGTGGTTGCGTTGTCGGAAGAGCCTGTAGCAGCTATCGGAGGATTCCGTGTTGTACCCGACTATACGTTGGATAATATGCCGCAGGACTATGCTGCGCTCGTGCTTGTCGGAGGGTTCGGCTGGCTGACGCCTGCGGCAGAGCGTGTCAGTGAAGTGGTGCGCAAGGCAGTTGCCGACGGCAGGATCGTGGGCGCGATTTGCAATGGAGCTTCTTTTCTTGCCGGAACAGGGGTGCTCAACACGGTGAGACATACCGGAAACGGAATCGATCAGTTGAAACTGTGGGGCGGTGAGAATTACACCAATGCTGAGGGCTATGTCCATGAGCAGGCCGTGGCCGACGGCAGGATCGTGACCGCCAACGGTTCGGCGGCTCTCGAGTTTGCGAGGGAGCTTCTGCTGTTGCTTGAGAATGACAGTCCCGAGAATATTGAAATGTATTATCAATTCAACAAACAGGGTTTCTGCAAGTTGTTTCCCGCCTGAAATTCTGAGGAGTGAAGATCTATCGGCCGCGGCAGGCAGTTCTGCTTGCTGCCTGTCGGCGGCCGGCTGATGCAGTATGATTATCGCCGACAGAGGTGGCGAAGTAAGTTCCTGTGACATTCCGTTCGATGATGATTTCGCGAAGTTCAATGACGATTATCTGAAGCTGACACGGAGTATCGCGAAGTCTATTTCCGGACGGTGAAACCAGCAGTTAGCTGACGACAGCCTCACCATCCGGCTGAAAAATTACAGGCGCTGCGCAAAATGCTGAATTTTGACGCAGCGCTTTTTGTTTATCCTGATCAGATGTATTGGAAAACAGGGATTAAACACTGTCTTACTCTATGGTGAAATAGAGAGGCCGTGTCATTTTTAGTGTTGGGATGGGATAGGATTCGCTGCGGAAGTCCTATTTTTAATGTCTTGAATTTTGAAAATCGTATTAATCTCTAATATCAATCAAAATTAAATGGCATCTGTCAAAGTAAAGTTCCGCTCCTCGGTCATCGCAGGCCGCAAGGGCACAATCTATTATCAGGTTATTCATGAGAGAAAGGTCCGTCAGCTGATGTCGGCCTACCGTGTTTTTCCTTTTGAATGGGACGACCGACGATCGGCGGTAAGTGTGACCGGAAACAGTGACCGCAGACATGTTGTTAAGACCATTGGCGAGCGCATACGCATGGATGTTGAACGGCTTATGAAAATAGGCCGAAAATTCGATGCCTGTGGCAGTGCTTACACCGCCGATGACATTATCGATGAGTTCAACCGCTACAGTACAGAGTGCAGCCTTTTCAATTTCATGCACAATATAATCGTCAGACTCAGACAAAACGGCAAGCTGCGGACATCCGAGACCTATACAGCCGCTCTGAACAGCTACAGAAAGTTCCGGTGCAACGAGGATATCATGCTCGACAGTCTGACTTCGGATGAGATGGAGTCCTATGAGGCGTGGCTGCGCCACCGCGGACTGACGCCAAACACGATCAGTTTCTACACGCGCATTCTCCGCGCGGTCTACAACCGGGCCGTGGAGCGGAACATCATAGAAAACCGCAGGCCCTTCCGGCATGTCTATACCGGGGTCGACAAGACTGTGAAGCGGGCGTTGCCGCTGGCTGATATCCGTAGGATTAAGAATCTCGATCTGTCGTTTTCGCCTGCGCTCGATTATGCGCGAGACATGTTTATCCTGAGTTTCTATCTGCGGGGAATGAGTTTTATCGACATGGCTTTTTTGAAAAAGAAGGATCTTTCGTCGGGCTACATTGTCTACCGCCGTCGGAAAACGGGTCAGCAACTCATTGTCGCCTGGACAAAAGAGATGCAGGTAGTGCTCAACAAATATCCGGCAAACAGTAGCAACTATCTGTTGCCGATTATTAAAAACAGCGGGACCAACGAACGCTATTCCTATCGCAATGCAGCCTACAATATCAATCACAATCTGAAGACTGTCGCAAAGATGGCGGGAGTCGGGATTCCGCTGACTCTTTATGTGGCGCGCCACAGCTGGGCGTCGGCAGCCAAGATGAAGGGGATTCCGCTCAGTGTGATCAGCGAGGGTATGGGGCATGATTCGGAAGCGACGACCCAGATCTATCTCGCGAGCCTCGACACAGCTGCTGTGGATCGGGCCAATTCTCTGATCCTGAGATCGCTTGACTGAAAGGTCAGTCAGAGCCGCAGTCCGGAAGCAATGGCTATGACGGTCAAAAGCCATTGCTCCGGCAGTCGGCACATTTATAAACGGTCCTTCAGTGACGGCGGTGGGCCAGATAATAGACTACAATCGAGAGCGAGCAGAGGAATTCGGAGACAAAGAGCGACAGCCAGATTCCCGTCACCCCGAACAGGCGTGGCATCAGGATGAAGGCCGGAATGAGGAAGATTATTCCGCGCAACAAGGCGAAGATGATTGACGGACCGACCATTTTTACGCTCTTAAAATAGCCAATTGC
>JAIDJZ010000279.1 GCA_029051965.1 Paramuribaculum sp.
GTTTAAAAGCAAAGCGAAACTCAAAAACAATGTCATAACCAAATATATTATGGATATTAATAAAATAATGACCTCCCTCGAGATGAAGCATCCGGGAGAAAAGGAGTACCTGCAGGCAGTCAAAGAGGTGCTGATGTGCGTTGAAGACGTTTATAACCAGCATCCCGAATTTGAGAAAGCCAAAATCATCGAACGAATGGTTGAACCGGACCGTATTTTCACATTCCGTGTGACATGGACCGACGATCGTGGCGAGGTGCAGACCAACATCGGCTATCGCGTTCAGTTTAACAATGCCATCGGCCCCTACAAGGGCGGTATCCGTTTCCATGCATCAGTCAATCTTTCGATTCTCAAATTCCTCGGCTTCGAGCAGACTTTCAAGAATGCACTGACAACCCTTCCGATGGGTGGTGCGAAAGGTGGTTCCGACTTTTCTCCCCGTGGCAAGAGCGACGCAGAAATCATGCGCTTCTGCCAGGCTTTTATGCTTGAACTCTGGAAAAACATCGGCATAGACCGCGATGTTCCCGCAGGGGATATCGGTGTCGGAGGCCGTGAGGTCGGATATATGTACGGAATGTACAAAAAGCTCCGCAACGAATGTGACGGCTCGATGACCGGAAAAGCAATGGAATTCGGCGGCTCACGCATCCGTCCGGAAGCAACCGGTTTTGGCGCGCTCTATTTCGTTCAGAGCATGCTCGCTGCCAAAGGTGAGGATATCAAAGGCAAGACCGTTGCCATCTCTGGATTCGGCAATGTTGCGTGGGGTGCGGCTCTCAAGGCCACAGAACTCGGCGCTAAGGTCGTGACGATTTCCGGTCCTGACGGATATGTCTATGATCCCGAAGGTATTGCCGGCGACAAGATCAGCCACATGCTCTATCTGCGTGCGACCGGCGATGACATCGTCGCTCCCTATGTCGAGCAGTTCCCCGAAGCGAAATTCTTCGCAGGAAAGAAACCCTGGGAGCAGAAAGTCGACATCGCTCTTCCCTGTGCCACTCAGAACGAGCTTGACGAAGCCGACGCTCTCAAGCTGATTGAAAACGGAGTCATGATGGTTGCCGAAGTGTCAAACATGGGCTGCACACCTGAAGCTATAGATGCTCTTATCAAGGCAAAAGTCACCTACGCGCCCGGAAAGGCAGTCAATGCCGGCGGCGTTGCAACTTCGGGTCTCGAAATGAGCCAGAACGCAATGCATCTCCAGTGGTCGGCTGAAGAGGTTGACGAAAAGCTCCACGGCATCATGCGTGAGATCCACGAACAGTGTCTTAAATACGGAACAGAACCTGACGGATACATCAACTACATGAAGGGCGCCAACATTGCCGGCTTCATGAAAGTTGCCAACGCCATGATGGGTCAGGGCGTGATCTGACGCAACCGTTTATTACGACTGATAACCAGCGACTCCCCATAGCCTTGCGCGTGAGGGAGTCGCTTTGTGTCGGGATTGTTGGACGCCTTCGCTAAAAAACTTTTGAAAAAGTTGAAAAAGCGTCGGAGTTTTGTTAATTTTGCAGTGACGCACGCGCCGTCAGAGGCCAACATGCGCAATTCGAAAGAATCAACCCCAACACAAATTACTGTCAATTTATCCATTATGACACTCTTTGAAAAGCTTACGCTCAAAGCTAAAGCTAATCCCCAGCGGATTGTGCTCCCCGAGGGTACCGAACCCCGTACTCTGACCGCCGCCAACCGAATCCTGTCTGACGGCCTTGCTGAAATCATTCTTATCGGAAACAAGGACGACATCATGTCGATGGCAAGTGAGCTGAAACTCACAAACATCCATCGCGCTCACATCGTGGATCCGGCCGACGAAGAGGTGATCGACCGCTACGCTCCGCTCTTTTTCGAGCTTCGCAAAAAGAAGGGTATCACAATGGAACAGGCCCGTCTGACAACAGCGAATCCCCTTTATCTCGGCTGTCTGATGGTAAAAGCCGGCGATGCCGACGGTCAGGTTGCCGGTGCGATGAACACGACTGGCAATGTGCTGCGTGCCGCTTTCCAGGTGATCAAGACCCAGCCCGGCATCGACGTTGTCTCCGGTGCGTTCCTGATGCTCCTGCCGAAGGATCTGCCTTTCGGAACCGGCAGTATCATGGTGTTTGCCGACTGTGCTGTTGTGCCTGACCCCTCAGCCAAAGAGCTTGCTCAGATCGCTGTTTCGGCAGCCCAGACAGCCCGCGACATCGCCGGAATCGAACCGCGTGTCGCAATGTTGAGCTTCTCGACTAAGGGCAGCGCCAGCCATGAGCGTGTCGACAAAGTCATCGAAGCGACCCGCATAGTGCGCGAGATGGCTCCGAATCTGATCGTCGACGGCGAACTGCAGGCCGACGCAGCCATCGTACCCGGGGTGGCCCACACCAAGAGCCCCGACAGCCCTCTCAGCGGACGCGCCAACGTGCTCGTGTTCCCGTCGCTCGAAGTCGGCAATATAGCCTATAAGCTCGTGCAGCGTCTCGGAAACGTTCAGGCAGTCGGGCCGGTTCTCCAGGGTCTTGCCGCTCCGGTCAACGACCTCTCGCGCGGATGCTTCCCCGAAGATATCTACAAAACGATCATCATGACCTGCAATCAGGCGATCGGACTTAAAGAAAATGCTTAATCAGGGAGTCACCTCCCCAAAATGAAAAAACATAGACAAATGAAAATTCTGGTTTTAAACTGCGGCAGCAGCTCAGTAAAATATAAGCTTATCGACACCGACACCAATGCGACAATGGCCGAAGGCGGAGTCGAAAAAATCGGTCTTGAAGACGGTTTCCTCAAATTCAAAAAAGCTGACGGCTCGAAAGAGATCAAGGAACTCGGCCATATCGACCACAAACAGGCTGTCGAGGCCATTCTTCAGAACCTCACAGATCCTGAAGTCGGCTGCATCAAGTCTTACAGCGAAATCGGCGCAGTAGGCCACCGCGTGGTCCACGGCGGCGAAAAGTTCGCTTCGAGTGTGCTGATCACCGACGAAGTCATCCGTCAGGTCAAGGACTGCTACGATCTCGCACCGCTCCACAATCCGGCCAACATCACCGGTATCGAGGCGATCACCGCTCTGATGCCCGACGTTCCTCAGGTCGGAGTGTTCGACACAGCATTCCATCAGACAATGCCGGCAAAGAGTTTCATGTATGCAATTCCCTATGAGTTCTACAATTTTCACTTTGTTTTACTCTACGGTTTCCACGTCACAATCCTCCTGTTTGTGAGCAGCCGCGCTGCAGAATTCCTCGGACTCGACCTCAAGGATCTGAAGATGGTCACTTGTCATGTCGGCAACGGCGGTTCGATCACAGCGGTCGACGGCGGAAAGAGCGTCGACACCTCAATGGGTCTCACCCCGACCGAGGGTCTCATGATGGGAACGCGCTGCGGCGACATCGATCCGGGTGCGATCACATATCTGA
>JAIDJZ010000028.1 GCA_029051965.1 Paramuribaculum sp.
CTCCTTCATCACAAGACAAAAATCACTCAGAGATATGCGACCCCAGCATTAACAAATATTGGGGAACCGGCTCTTATTTATATCTCATCCATTTGATCAGTTCGGCAAACGAGGGTTTCTTGCCATACATGAAGATGCCGACACGGTAGATCTTGGCAGCGAGCCAGACAACAACGAAAAACGATGCGAAAAGGATCACGAGCGACACCACGATTTCCCATGCCGGAATGCCGAACGGGATACGTGCCATCATGACCATCGGCGATGTAAACGGAATGAAGGAAGTCCACAATGACAGACTCGACGCCGGATCAGAAGCTGCCGCCATAGCTACAGCGATACCGATAATGATCGGAAAGACCACTACGGACTGGAGCTGGCCGGCATCCTGAATGTTGTCGACTGCCGATCCGATGGCGGCATAGATTGCCGAATAGAGCATAAATCCGCCGATCAGGAAGAGGAGGAGCAGCCCGAAGAGTTCGATGATATACGATACATTTCCGAGCATTGAGATCGCCTGAAGCATCTCGATGTCATAAGAGAGAGAGGCTGAGGTGGCTCCTGCGCTGAGTGCGGCCATTTCAGACGACATTGCTTCGGGAAGGAGAACCGGCAGCAGGAATGCCGACATTGAAACCATGAGCACGCCCCATATGACGATCTGAGTGACGGCCACAAGCCCGATTCCACAGATCTTTCCGAGCATCAGCTGGGTCGGCTTGACGGAGCTGACAACGATTTCAAGCACACGGTTGTTTTTCTCCTCGATAATGCTCGTCATCACCATCTGCCCGTAGAGAAGCAGACACATATAGAGCATCATCGTCAGCACGATTCCAAGCAGATAGCTCAGAGTGGTCGAGGATTCGGTCGAGTCCTTGTCGTTGCGGATCGACTGGAGTTTGACGTCGGAGTTGATCGACTCGATGATCTTGTCGAGATTCTCGATTTCATAGGTCGAGAGTTTGTAGCTTTCAACAATATCGTCGACCTGCGATGTAATTGCCGACTCGACCTCCATCGACGACGGGCCGTTGGTGTAGATCTGCATTGTCGCCTCTCCTGTCAGAGCCTCGGCCGGAATGACAAGCACTCCGTCGATACCGGCGAGATTACGGGCCGAATCGAGAGGGAGATCGGTCACTGCGAAAGTAAGCGAAGAGGTGTTCTGAAGCTTCTGCGCGATCTTGCCTGAATTGTCAATAACCATCAGCTGACGGTTTTCCGATTCGGAGAACATAGCGATCAGCACCGGAACCAGCATCAGGCCAAGCATCAGCACCGGCATGAGGAAAGTGGTTATGAGGAAGCTTTTTTTCGAGACGCGTTCCATGTACTCGCGCCCGATTATTATCGAAGTCTTTGAATCCATTTTCAAAATTTGCGTTAGGAAGAGATTTTATTTTTGCTTAGAGACTGCATTGATGAATATGTCGTTCATTGATGCCATCGTTTCGTTGAAGGCGGCGAGCCGGGAATTTTCGTTGGCGATCCCGATGACGCTGCGCGCATCCACACCGTCGCGGACAACAATGTCCATCCGCTGACGTCCGCGTGGCGCTTCCCCGAGCGAGAATGTGCTGATGACCGGTTCGAGCGCCGATGCAAGCCGCGAGGAATCGCCCTCGAAGTCGATCGAATAGCGTCCGCGTGAAAAATCACGACGGATCTCGTCGACATTTCCGGTCAGGATGTTGCGACCGTTGTTTATCAGCGTGATATTATCGCAGATCTCCTCAACGGAAGCCATGTTGTGGGTCGAGAATATGATTGTCGAACCTTTGTCGCGCAGACTGAGGATCTCATCGCGCAGCAGGTTGGCATTGATCGGGTCAAATCCGGAAAAAGGCTCGTCGAAGATGAGCAGTTTCGGATTGTGGAGTACTGTCACAATAAACTGCACTTTCTGTGCCATGCCTTTGGAGAGTTCCTCGACCTTGCGGTTCCACCACGAACCGATCTCGAAGCGATCGAACCATTCCTTGAGAGCCCTGGTGGCATCCGCTTTTGACAGCCCCTTAAGACGGGCAAAGAAAACAGCCTGATCGCCTACTTTCATTTTTTTATAAAGGCCTCTCTCTTCCGGAAGATAGCCGATCCGGGCCACATCCGCCTGAGTCAGAGGATGACCGTCGAAAACAACGCTACCCGAGTCAGGGGCGGTTATGTGGTTGATAATTCTGATGAGGGTCGTTTTTCCGGCTCCGTTCGGTCCGAGCAGACCGTAGACACAACCCTGTTCGACCGAAAGAGAGACATTGTCGAGCGCAGTGTGGCCCGCATAGTTCTTGGTCACTTCACTGACTGTCAATAAATCCATATGTATTCTGTTTTTTTATAAATGTCGGTTTATCATCAACGAAAACTGATGTATTCAATTAATCTGACGCAAAAACCGGAAATAAATTACACGTAGGTCAGATTTTTTTGCCGAAAACGCTGTTGACGATGGCTGCAATCGCACCGTCGCCGGTCACATTGCATGCAGTCCCGAAGGAGTCCATTGCGATGTAGAGAGCTATCATCATGGCATTCTGAGCGTCAGAAAATCCGAGGATTCCGGAGAGCAGGCCGAGTGATGCCATTATGGCTCCACCGGGAATTCCGGGAGCGGCGATAATAGTGACTCCAAGCATGGCGATAAACTCGGCTACGGAAGCAAAATCATAGCCGATGCCCTGAAGAATCATAAGAGCGATCGCACAGGCCACGATTTTCAGTGTCGATCCGGACATGTGAATAGTCGCACAAAGCGGAACGACAAATCCGGCTATATCCTTGTCGATACCCATCGCGATCGACTGGCGCAATGTGACAGGAATGGTTGCGGCCGAGGATTGGGTTCCAAGAGCAGTGAAATAGGCCGGCATCATTGTCCAGAGCATCCGGAACGGATTGCGACGATAGAAAATGGCAGCAACGCAGTACTGGGCCACAAGGATTCCGACATGAAGCACAAAAATCACCACGATAATCTTTGAGAAAGCCGTCAGTATCGCTCCGACCTTCCCCTCCATAGCCATTGTCAGGAAAATTCCACATATATAATAAGGCAACAGCGGGATCACTCCTTTCATGATCGTCTTGCTGACAATCGTGCGAAACTCGAAAACAGCATTTTTCAAAGTCGTTTCCTTTATGAACGCACACCCGATTCCGACCATGAAGGCAAGGACGAGGGCTGTCGTCACGGGAACAAGGGCCGGAATATCGATCGTGAAATATGGTGCGGGAGCATTGAGCGACTCAGCTGCTGTAGCTGCCATGAACTGTCCGGCAAGCATATCCGGGAAAAGAGAGTCGGCCGTGAAATAGGCGCAGAAACCTGCAATCAGCGTAGCCGCATAGGCAAGCGCAGCGGTGAAAACGAGCATTTTCCCTGCCCGTTCCCCAAGCTCGGCTATGGCCGGAGCAACAAAACCTACGATAATGAGCGGAATCAGGAATCCGAGAAACTGGCTGAAAACATAATTGAACGTCGCAAACAGCCGTCCCAGCCAAAACGGAGCTATATAACCTAACGCGACCCCTGCCGCCATTCCGATAAAGATTTTTCCTAAAAGACCTATGCGTAGTCTGGTTTTCATGGATTAAAATTTTGTTTGGACAAAGAAAAATAATAGCAAATATAGGCAACTTTATCGATTTTTTTTTGTGCTTTTGTAACTTTTTCTGCAAAGCACGCGTCTAAGAGATATACAACCACCAAATTCCGAGTCGCAAAATGAAAAAAATCTTCATCCATGCCATCGCCGGCATACTCGCTTCAACTGTTTTGAGCTGTTCGAACCCTTCAAATATCACTGGCCTGTTTTCTTCAGGTTACTCAAGCGACCCTGCCTCACCTATGGTTACAGACACTGTGAAGATTTCGGGAATCGCTGCGCTTAGCGCACAGCACGGCCTGAAAGTCGTCTATCAGCAATCAGACGAAAACATCGCTATAATAGAGGCACCCGCCGATCTTCTCGACAAGATTGCCTTAACGGACAAAGACAAATCTCTCACCGTTGCCACTTCCGAACGAATCAGTTCCGGCAGAGAAAAAGTGACCGTCACTGTCAAATCGCCGTCGGTCCATGAATTCAGTTCATCCTCCGGCTCGAGTCTACTGATTCCGCAGCCCTACAAGACTCCGTCTTCGGGCGAACTGTCGCTGAGTGCGACGTCAGGATCGTGCCTTAACGCAACGGAACTGCAGGCCGAAATCGTGGGAGTCGATTCGTCGTCAGGCGCAAGCATCCGGATCAATGCCACAGCTCAATCGCTGGCGTGCGATGCATCGTCCGGTTCGCTTATAATTGTCGAAGGCGTCGCATCGGCGGTTGCTTTCGAGGCCAGTTCAGGCGCATCTGTCAATGCCGACCGCCTGAAAGCCGAGACAGGCGAAGCCCAGGCCTCATCCGGTGGCGCTATCACCTGTTTTGTCAACAAGATGACCAGCTCGAAAAGTTCATCTGGCGGTTCGATCAACAACCTGAAATAATTATCCAAATAGGTACCATAATAGATCTACTACGCTTTTTCATGGAGAAGCCGGCCCACTTTGAGAGCGGGCCGGCTTCATTATAAGGAATGACTTCAGTCAATCATGATCTCATCGACGAAGATGAAGGCAGGTTTTCCGATTCCTGCGCCGTGCCATACGGGGATGTCGTCGAGATATGTAAGCTTGACTCTGACGTAGCGGGCTTTGACGGGCTCGAATTTAAGAGTGTGCGTACGGATCTCGGTGATGTGATCTTCCGGCTGAGTGTAGGATGCAGATGCAACAGTAGGGGAGTCCGTTCCTTTGTCGGAGACTAGGACAAAAG
>JAIDJZ010000280.1 GCA_029051965.1 Paramuribaculum sp.
ATATCTCGATATTCTCCTTCCCTCCGCACCGGAATCGGCTAAAAAATAAGCTCGCATATTGTATAAATTAAATTTGAGCACTTACTTATGTCATAATAATGACTCATCCGGCAAAAACACAGGCGCTGTGCCAAAATTTGACACAGCGCCAAGTATCTTTATACAGAGCTGAAGCTACTGATTACTTCATTAGAAGTTTGGTTTTGACTGCACCTGTCACGTCGATGACATCTGTTCCTACATAAACGGGCGAGGTGTTTTCGAAAATCATAGTGTAGTTGCCTTCAGCACCAACTGAGTTGATGGCGTTGATTACTTTCTGCTGAATGGGAGCGAGCAGCTGTTCCTGCTGACGCTGGAGGTCCTGAGCTGCGGTCTGACGGAACTGCTGGATTTTCTGATCGAGTTCCTGGAGTTCAGACATTCTGCGGTCGAGGATTGTCTGGGGCGATTTCTCTTCCTGTGCTTTCTGGAGTTCGCCGTATTTTTTCTCCATCTCGCCCTGAAGGGCCTTGAATTCATCATCGTACTTCTTAGAAGCTGCTTCGAGCTGAGTCTGAGCTTCCTTGACATCAGCCATTTCGGACATGATTGTGTTAGTGTTGACAATGCCAAACTTCTGAGCGAAGGCCATAGCAGGTATCGCAATTAAAACTGCGAGGAATAATCTTTTGATCATGATTGTATAAGAAATAAATTTATGATTTTACACTAATTTAAGGTCGCTCGGTCTAAAACCGGTTGCAAAGATAAGCTATTTTCAGTCAGTAAACAAAAAAAACTACCGGCGATCAGCATAATTCTAAATTATAGCTCTCTTGCCCGTCAATTCGCATAGCCGAGTTTGCCCAGGACTTCATTGCTGACATCAATGCGCGGAGAAGCAAAGATTATATCGGCGGATGTTGCGCGGTCGAATATGCACATGTAGGCACGCTCTTCGGCCACTTTTTTCACCGCTTCGTAGACCTGTTCCTGAATAGGCTGCATGAGGGTCTGACGTTTTTTGTAGAGTTCGCCTTCCGGCCCGAAATACTTATTGCGGAGTTCAGCTGCGGATTTCTCTTTTGCAACTATCTCTTCTTCCATTTTCTTTTTCTGATCGTCGGTCAGAAAAGGCATCTGGGATTTGTAGTTGTTATACATAGTCTCTGCTTCGCGACCGACATTCTCAACTTCTTTCTGCCAACGCTGCGAAAGCTGTTCGAGCTGATTGTTGGCCACTTCATAGGCCGGGATATTAGAGAGGATATATTCCATGTCGACCATTGCGAACTTCTGTGCCTGCGAGGAGAAGGAGCAGGCTACGATTGCGATAAACAACAAGAGCGATTTTCTGATGTTCATAGTTAAAAAAGATAGAGTGGGTTGGAAATCATATTATGGCCGGGATGCTGAGTTCAGAGCATTCAGCTAATGTTCCTAAAACAGAAGCCCGATTAATTAAAAGACGCCTGAGATGAGAAAAAGTTTAAACGTCTTCGCATTGAGGCCAGAATCCGTCGGAACAGTATTGCTTAGAATTCCTGACCGAGAATGAAGTGGAAGTGGCTTCCTCCACGCTGTCCGAAGACTTTGTCGAAACCATAAGCCCAGTCGATACCCATCATTCCGACCATCGGGAGGAAGATACGGAGACCGACACCGGCCGAACGCTTGAGGTTGAACGGTGAGAAGTTCTTCACATCGGTCCATGCGTTACCGCCTTCGATGAATGTCAGACCATAGATCGTTGTCGAGGTCTGAAGCATGAAGGGGAAATGGAGTTCCATGCCGAGACGTGTGTAGGCATAGCCTTCGCGTCCCCACGGGGTCAATGCTCCGTTGTCGTAGCCTCGCAGACCGATTGTTTCTGTCGCATAGGTGTAGGATCCTGTCATGCCGTCACCTCCGACATAGAATGTCTCGAAGGGAGACTTGAGATATTTGTTATAGCTGCCGAGCAGACCGAAGTCGGCGCGGGTCATCAGGACGAGAGTCCACTGTCCGTTGGGATCTGTAAGCGGAGTATAGGTTCTTGACTGGAATTTGAGTTTCCAGTATTCGATCCACCGATAGAGCTCTTTTTTCGATTCGGTTGTGCCTTCCTCATAGAGTTTCTGCCAGTTTTTCTTGCCGAAAAGTGAAGCGGGAGGCGTCATCTGAAGGCTGAGAGAGAAAGTCGAACCACGGCGGGTGTAGAGAGGATTATCGATCGAGTTACGCGCAAGGGTCAGTCCCAGCACGAGAGAGTTCGAGGTGCCGTTGTTCATGTAATAGAGGTATTCCCAGTTCTTGAGATAGTACCAGTTGTAGCTAAGCTCCGCCTGGAAGGTGAAATAGTCATCCGGCCATTTCAGACGTTTTCCGAATCCGAGGCTGACGCCTACCATCTGGAGGACCTTGTTGGGGTCATAGGCGTTGTTAATCGAGTTCTGATAGTAGTCGTTATAGCTTGAGCCATATCCATATAAGTTCCCATAGTTCAATCCGTTGTAGAGATATGGGTTGGACCAAGTCGAGTTATAGTAGGATGAATTGACTCCGGTCTGCCGGCTGTAGTAGGCCGACACTGAGAGTGAGTTCGGGCGCTTGCCGCCAAACCAGGGATCAAGGAATGAGACGCTATAGGCCTGATAGTAGCGGGCATTCGTCTGGGCAGAGATGGTGAAAGTCTGACCTTCGCCCTGCGGGATGAGTCCTTTATAGGAACTGGGGTGGAGAAGGTTCTTTATCGAGAAGTTTGTGAACTTCAGGGCAAGTTTACCGATGACACCAGTCTGTCCCCAACCGAGCGAGAATTCGATCTGGTCGTTGGCCTTCGACTCGAGGTTGAAGAGGATGTCGACAGTTCCGTTTTCCTGATTCGGCTCAGGACGGATGTCCATGTTTTCGGGGTTGAAATGTCCGGTCTGAGCAATTTCACGGGCCGAGCGCATGAGGTCGTCTTTCGAGAAGAGCTCACCCGGCTTAACGCGCAACTCGCGGCGGATGACCTTCTCATAGAGACGGTCGTTTCCGTTTATGACCACGTTGTTGATACGGGCCTGCGGGCCCTCCATCATTCTCATTTCAAGATCGATCGAGTCGCCTTCGACGTTGCGTTCGATCGGAACGAGATCATAGAACAGATAACCGCGGTTCATGTAGAGGTTGGCGACAGCATCATCGTCGTCGGTCATTCGTTTGGAGAGCAATTTCTGATTATAGACATCGCCTTTCCTGATGCCGAGAACGTCGTTAAGGAAATCAGTCGGGAATACGGTGTTGCCAACCCACGAGATGTCGTTGATATAGTATTTCTTACCTTCTTCAAGAGTAATGTAGACGTCAACGGTGTTGTCATCGTAGTTCACGACACTGTCGGAAATAATCTTTGCGTCGCGATAGCCCTTCTCGTTATATTTCTGAATGATTCGCTTGAGGTCGTCCTCATAGTCAGATTCGACGAATTTCTTCTGTTTGAAGAGGTTGAGAAGTTTTCCTTTCTCGTTGGTTTTCTTCATCGTACGCTGAATGGCGTTGTCGCTCATCACTTCGTTGCCATCAATGTAGATTTTATGGACTTTTACTTTCGAATTCTTGTTGACATTGATGTCGACGATCATTTCGTTTTTAGCCGAGAGGTCTTCGCGGAGAGTGATTTTCACGTCGGCATTACTGAAGCCTTTTGCGGCAAAATATTTTTTGATGATCGCTTCGGCACGATTCACGATGTTCTGAGTGATCTGATTGCCTTTATGAAGCTGAAGGCGTTCCTGCAGCTCGTCGCGCTCGCTCTTTTTCACACCATAGTAGTGGATGGCAGAGATGCGGGGCTGGGTGCGGAGGTCAATTGTGATCCACGCCTTGTCGCCGGCTGTTTTGTCGACGACGATGCGCACCTGACTGAAAAGGCCCTGCCGCCAGAGGCGCTTGCTCGCGGCGGTCAGTTCGGCTCCGGGGATGTCGATGCGCTCACCGATCTTCAGTCCGGCATAGCCGATAATCGTGTGGTCTTCATAGTTATCCGCACCTTTGACCGATATTCCGGCAATTTCATAGGTCCGCGGAATCCCGGTGAAGATCACTTTCGGATTATGCAAAGTGTCAGCGGGAGTCTGAGCCGCCCCTTGAAAGCCCATAATAAAGCACAGGCAAATAATTGAAAATATTGCAAAAACTTTATGTCGCATAGTCAAATATGAGGATATTACTTTTTTATATTGCATCAAAAATAATGTGATTTCAGCCAATCGGACCGCCATCCGGCGCGGACACCTGCTCGGAAGTCAGTCCGAACCTGCGTTCGCGCCGCTGGTAGTCGGCCACCGCTTTCAGGAAATCTTCGGCTGTAAACGCCGGCCAATAGACAGGAGAGAAATAGAGTTCCGAATAGGCTATCTGCCAAAGGAGGAAGTTGGACACGCGCGAGTCACCTCCGGTCCGGATCAGCAGGTCCGGATCGGGAATTCCCGCAGTTGTCAGCATCGAGTCGACTGTTGACTCGGAAATCTCCTCCAGGGTCAGCTCGCCGGCAACAGCCCGGGCTGCTATGCGCCTTGCAGCTTCAACGAGCTCCCAGCGCGACGAATAGCTGAGCGCGAGATTGACCTGAAGGCCAGTCCCTCCGGCGGTCGCAGCAATGCTTCGCTGAAGTGAATCATAGGACTCGGCCGGCATGCGCCCGACATCACCTATGACATTCAGCCTGACATTGTTTTTCACCAGATCGGGCGTTTCTTTTTCAAGGGCAACCACAATCAGATGAAGCAATGCGGCCACTTCTTCGGGGGGACGATTCCAGTTTTCAGTGCTGAAAGCATAGAGAGTCAGATATTTCACACCGATTTCCGAAGCTGCCGTAATGACAGTCCTGACAGTTTCGACTCCGGCCACATGACCGGCAGTGCGCTCCAGGCCCTGCGCCTTGGCCCAACGGCCGTTACCGTCCATGATTATGGCTATGTGAGCCGGAACGGACGCTGAATCTATCTGGATCGGTTTGGAATTCATCTGAGTTGGTTGATTGGTTAGGAATATTATTGTTTATTCAGTTCAGTCAAGCCTGTTGCATGTTGAACATCTGGGTCCGAACTCATAACTGATGCCTACTGTCAGTCCTGAATACCAGTCGGTGTTTTTCAAGAAAGAACTCTTGATCAGATAGAGATCGGAAAGTGTCTCGCCGTCGACATTGTCGGCAAACACCTTCGTCATCGTGAATTCGGCCGAGAGGTTGACTCTCCGCGATATCTTGTAGCGCACGCCCACACCCATCGGAACGGAAAAGGCCACATGTGTCGAACCGCCTGACGAAGCAAGCGTTGCACCGAGACCCACACTGACGAACGGCGACCATCGTTTCAGCCGCTTATATGTTTCACCGATTCCGAAAGCAAAGAAGTTGCATTCGCCTCTGACAGAGAGGTCGGCTAAAGTCGATTTGAATGAATAGTTCTGACCGAAAGGCAACACATTCTCGAACTCGGCCGTATTGCCGGAGATCGTCGACATGCCGAGCTGTGCCCTGAGAGCCCAACGGCTGTCGAACAGATAGCGCATATTGAGGTCGGCCGTCAGTCCCGGATGCTTGAAAAGGCTGCTTTCGTTGGCGTCTCCGAGATAACCGCTCATGCCCACTCCGATTCCAAAATCATATTTGTAGCTCTCCACGTCGTCAGCGGCCGCAGCACTGAATGATACTGAAGCCAATGAAAAAGCCGGAATTAATATTCGCGTCAGTTTTTTCACTTTGTTATTGACTGATTCGTGGAATATATATCATGGAGAATGCAGAGCCTGATCGGGGGGAAATTACTGGAGCGGCTTAAACATCAGTCGGTTGATTACGCCTCGCCATACGCGAGTGTTGATTTCGCCACTGTCGGCCGTACCGCCGAACAGGTAGATGTAGGGGCACTCCCACGACTCAATCGGCTTAACGCCTTTTGATACATTTTTCACAGAAAGCCATTGCGACATCACCGGAAGCTCAATCGATCGCCAGGCCGATGCGGCGCGCGATGAAATTGTATTTTCAAATACGAGCGCCGATGCTCCGGAAAGGGTCGGGATGCCGACAGGAAGCTGCATGAGCTCTCCTGCATTTGTCCAGTTTGCTCCGCGGTCATAGGAAATATAGACCGTGCGCGAAAGTGTTCCGTCAGCCTGTGTGCCTCCGAAAGCAAGCAGCGCAGTCTGACGGGTGACGACCCAGTTGTCGCCCGATTTGAATGAGAAATAGGGTACGAGCACAGGTCCTGCTACCGCAGGCAGACCCGACGAGCTGATCGCGGCCCATCCGGACCCGTCGAAAGCCCACACAGCGCCTACAGGCTGGCCGGCGGCATTCTTTCCGCCGAACACCATCAGCATAGGCTCAACAGACCATTCCGAGACATAGGTAACGGCAGCGCTTGTTGCTTCAACGGGTGCAGAAGAGAGTACAGCGCCGCTTATGCCCTCGGGATAGGATACATAGCTGTAGGTCTCATCGGACTGACGGAGAACGCCGAGGACTGTCGTTCCGTAACCGCCGTAGAGATGGCTCATCTTCGCGTCGACAGAAGTCCAGGTCAGACCGCAGTCGGTCGATTTCAGAAGATTATCGTTGCCGTCGCGGGCATATAGTGCATCTGAAGTGGCAATGACTGAATTAACCACAAATCCGGCCGGAAGAGTCACCTGACTCACCTGCCAGTCGTTGTTGGCCGGATTGGAGGAGACCGCAACTGTCGATGAAGATCCATCGGTTGCAAAGCAGACGGCCTTTCCGGCAAAGTCAACGGCATGAAGAGCCGAAGGATCTGATATGGTTGTCGGGAAAGCACACCACGAAGCGTTGCCCCAGGCAAGCGAATCGGGCTTCATTTTGTGGACATTGACAAAAATGCGATAGTCACGTTCGACCTTCTCGTTTGCCGAAACGAGATGAAGCGAGACATAGCCGCGGGAGAAGTCGATGGCGTGTGATGTGCTTTCGAGATAGTTGACCACAGTGTCTTTGCCGTCTGATCCGGGCATCGTGATGTCGGCCACACTGACTGAAGAGAATGTCATCGAAACGCCGAGCGAGTCGACTCTGGTCCCAAGCGGGAGCGAGTCTGCGTTGAACACGGTTGCCGTGTTGAGATCTATCGAGAAATAGACCTGATCAAGATTCGACAGGATACTGTCGTCGGCATTCAGGCTGAAGGTTTTTACCATCACGGCAAACTCGGCGGAATCGTCAACAATATCGTCGCCATTGTCCGAGTCATTGCAGGCAGTAAACGCGACCAATCCGCAGAAAGCAAAAAACAACAGATAGAGAGGATTATATCTCTTCATAAAAGAATATCTTCATAAATTAAAGTGGCTCAAGTCAAAACGGGCTTTCTCAAACCGGAAGCTCATCCATTCTCCCGACAGGATCAGAAAAAATACCGGAAAAGACACACCGGTATCGTCTCCCGCGGCCGGCAGAGGCTGGCTCAATTCACCGGCATTGCCGGATCCAGCTCTGAAAAGAGACACTGGTTAATGGTTCAAGTTGCAAAGGTAACAAGTTTTTAAGAAATAGTAAGGACCAAAAAGTTAAATTTGGTAATGAAAACAGGTTTTTAGAAACCGGCAGCCCTTTACAGCAGTGAATTTTCAACTTTTAAGAGGGTTTTTAACATTGATTATTACATTACCCGAGTCAAGAGGGCTCACGGACATGATCCCCGCCGGCAATGCAATGGGAGCAACTCCGCTGTCGCCAAGAGCGTCAGGAGAGACCTCGACCCTCGCGTCATCCCAAATTCCGGATTCGATAAACGAGCGCAGAATCCGGGCTCCGCCTTCGACCATTACAGAAGTCACCCCAAGTTCCTTCAACGCCATGACGATCTCTTGCGGACCTGCGTCCTCAGCAATCCGCAGACACGTCACCCATTCAGGAAGATCGCTACGGCCGACAGAGGAAATATAGATACATTCACGCGACGAAAACACCTTTGCGGATGCGCTTGCCTGCCCGCGACGGTCCACGACCACGGGACGCGGCGAACGTCCGCTGACGCCCCTGACCGTAAGCGAGGGATTGTCGGCCATGACCGTCTGCGCCCCGACCAGAATCGCATCGAAGAGACTCCGTTGCCGATGCATCAGCTGCAATGACAGCGGCGTCGAAAAGGCTGCCGCAGGCTCTTCGGGATCACGACGCCGGTCAAGAAACCCATCGGCACTCATTGCCCACTTCAGCATGACGTAAGGGCGATGCATTGTCTGTGCCACCATGAACCGACGGTTCAAGGCGCGGCATTCGTCCTCCATCACACCCACAACAACCTCAGCCCCGGCCTCTCGCAGCATGGCCACTCCACGTCCGGACACCCGGGGGTTAGGGTCGCCACAGCCAACGACAACACGACGAATGCCCTCGTCGACAAGCAGTCGGGCGCAGGGTGGCGTCTTGCCATAGTGAGAGCATGGCTCGAGAGTCACATAGATTGTCGACTCCGGCAGAAGCTGCCTGTCGGAGTCTGACACCGAGCGCACGGCCCACACTTCCGCATGAGGGCCGCCGCAGCGGCGATGATAGCCCTCGCCGATTATCCGTCCGCGCGCCACGATGACAGCTCCCACCATCGGATTGGGCGAAGTGAAACCTTCTCCAAGCCGGGCAAGCGCGAGCGCGCGTTCCATATACTTACGTTCTATTTCCAATCTCCACAGGATTTTATCAACGCGACAAGCCGTCCGACAGCTTCCTCTGCGGGAATATTCCGCTCGACGCATTCTTTTCCTTTATACAGACTGACACGACCGGTTCCGGCTCCGACATAACCATAGTCAGCATCGGCCATCTCTCCGGGACCGTTCACGATACACCCCATCACACCGATCTTCAGCCCCTTCAGATGAGATGTCGCCTCCTTGACCTTCGCAAGCGTGGCCTGCAGGTCGAACAATGTGCGTCCGCATCCCGGGCATGATATAAATTCGGTTTTAGAGAATCGCAGACGGGCCGACTGGAGAATCGAGAATGCCAGTTTCGACGACTTTTCGGCTGACAGACTATCAGACACGATCATCAGTCCGTCGGCAAGCCCCGAAAGGAAGAGCGAACCCAGTTCGATCGAAGCCCGGACAGCGACCGTTTCTTCATCAAGCCCCCTGTAGTCGGCTCTCACCACAACAGGATTCATAACGCCGTCGGCCGAAAGACGCTCTATCGCGGCCGCCATTTCAAGCGAGCGGTCGGCATGGGTCGACGACATCAGCAGAATGCGGTTTTCAAGAACCGGACATCTGCCGGAAAGAACGTCGGCGGCATCGATTTCCTGAAATTTCTCGCCATCGGTGTCCAGATACAGATCGGGGGTCATCTCCGGATCATAAGTCGCCGAGGCCGACTCTCCGACCACGACCGGCAGACTTTCGCCGCCAACATTGCCAAGAGGCTCAGTCGAACGTTTTTTACCGCAACAGAGTGTGTAGTTCCGCTCTCCTGTGATCGAAGGGGCGGCGGCAATCTCATCGATGTAGTCCATTATCCTTCGGGCCACAGGCAGCTCGAATTCAGGCTCTTCACTGAGCGACACTCGTATCGTGTCGCCTATTCCGAGAGCCAGCAGCGAACCGATTCCAAGCGCCGACTTGATCCGTCCGTCCTCGCCGTCGCCGGCTTCAGTCACTCCGAGATGAAGCGGATAGGCCATTCCTTCGCGTTCCATCGCGTCGACAAGCAGAAGCACGGTCGAGACCATGACAACGACATTCGAGGCCTTGATCGAGATCACAACGTCATTGAAATTCTCTTTTCGGAAAACGCGAAGAAATTCCATTGCACTCTCGACCATACCGGCCGGCGTGTCGCCATAGCGGCTCATAATACGGTCCGACAGCGATCCGTGGTTCACACCGAGGCGGATTGCTGTTCCGTTGGCACGGCACTTTTCAAGAAACGGAATCAGAGCTGCCTCAAGACGCTTAAGTTCCGCAGCATACTCCTCGTCAGTAAACTCGATTTTCCTGAACGTGCGACCGGGATCGACAAAATTTCCGGGATTAATGCGCACTTTCTCAACAGTCTCCGCGGCGGCAAAAGCAGCGCGGGGATTGAAATGGATGTCGGCAACCAGCGGTGTAGCCACGCCGGCAGCACGGATCTGACGGCGGATTTCACCGAGATTTTCCGCCTCACGGACTCCTTGAGCCGTGAAACGCACAAGCTCAGCGCCGGCCTCAACTATCCGAAGAGCCTGCGCCACACTGGCGGGAGTGTCCATCGTCGATGTCGAAGCCATCGACTGCAATCTGACAGGATTCTGTCCGCCGATAGCTGTCGAGCCGACCTTCACCTCAATGGTGGGACGACGCTTATATTTCAACGAAGCCATTGCTGTTTCCGCTTCAGTTTGTCTTATATTTATAGCGCACTTCGGCAAGCTGCCCGTTGACTTTCACGATCTTCTCGGCGAGAGTCGAACGATATTCCTCATAACGCTCCGCCAGATCGCGGTCGCCGAGAGCCACTATCTGAGTGGCAAGGATTCCGGCATTCATTCCGCCGTCGATTGCAACTGTGGCAACAGGAATTCCCGGAGGCATCTGGACAATCGCATAGAGAGCGTCGCGTCCGTCAAGAGTCGAACTGATAGGCACTCCGATGACCGGAACAGGCGTCATGGCGGCAATCACGCCCGGAAGAGCGGCTGCCATACCGGCTCCGGCAATGATCACTTCGATTCCGCGTCCTTTTGCTCCGCGAGCAAAGGCTTCGACCTCTGCCGGAGTGCGATGTGCGGAAAGAGCGTTCATTTCAAACGGAATTTCCATTGCGTCGAGAAATTTTGCGGCTTTTTCCATGATGGGCAGGTCTGAAATGCTGCCCATGATAATGCTTACTTTAGGATCCATCGTGTTATAAAAGCAATTTATTGTTTCTGACCGCAAAGTTAACTATTATAGTTGAATTAACCTGCGCCGCGGACATCTGATTTTTCCGATCAGCACGAACAAAGAACCATTCTGACAACGCCCTCACCGTCCGGATGAAAAATCAGGCGCTGTGTCGAAATTCTGAATTTCGACACAGCGCCCATAATTTATGTCAGTCTGACAGGAATGCGGTCAGCGATCAGTCGAGTGTACAGATCGAAACTCGATTCCAGTCGTTTTCAGTAAACATGTGACCGACGCCTTCGCCTTCGGCTTTGATGCGGTCAGCTTTAATGCCGTACTTCGAGACAAGCGCGTTTTTCACCGATTCGGCACGAGCCTGTGCAAGCTTGATGTTCAGGTCGAGATTACCGTCCTGCGAAGCATAGCCCTTGATGAGCACCTTCGAATCCTTGTGGTTCTTCATGTAGGAGGCAACCATCTCGACGTTGGGCATCTGGTCGGCGGTAATCACCGAGCTGCCGATCTTATAGAAAATATAGCGGACACTCTGAAGGTTGTTGCTGACCTCCTTGATCACTTCAGGCTTGCGGTTTTTGCAGGCCTGGAGCTGATTGGCGAGGTCGGCAGCTGTTGCGGCAGCTGCAGCTGTCGCGGCGTTGCATGCGGCAATGTCCGCACGCAGATCGTTGATCTGTTTGTTGAGAGCGTCGATTTCAGCCTGATTGCGGGTGTCAACGGGAACGAAACCGGGGCCGAAGTTGTAGGTTACGCCGGCATTGATATTGAACGTAGCTTTCGCGCGCGAATAAGCTGCCGAAGTCTGCTCCACGTCGAGGGGGAGATATTCTGTGCCGGTCATGTTCCAGGCCACATACGGCTTCAGCGAAAGAGTGAGATTTTTCGACACATTGAAGTTGAAGTTAAGACCGGCCTTTGTCAGAAGATAGTTCTGATCCTTGGCGTCGATCGAATATGGCATCATGGCCATTCTGTCGTAGAAATCATGGCCCCATCCCGCACCGGCAGTGATCTCGATGTCGAAGACGCGACCGTCGAACTTATATCCGCCGAAGAGATTCATCAGGTTCACCGAACCGTAGACACCGACATACATATTGTCGATCGCTGTTGAGCTGCGTCCGGGCGCGATAGCATATGTGTTGTCAAGAATTGTCGTGAAATAATCAGTGTTCCATGACGATGTATTGACTCCGGCCACACCTTCGACACCGAGAGCAAAAGCGGGAGAGATCTGCTTCTGGATGTGAAGGCCGAACTGACCGCGCATATCGCCGAAGAAAGCGTGATGGCGTGAGAGCGGAGTTGTCGCACCTCCGTCGAGACCGATTGACCAGTTGTCGCAGAAAGAAGTCGGGGCCACTGCGTTCTGGGCCTGTGCGGACATTGTCATTGCAGCGCCAGCCAGAGCGATTGTTAATATCTTTTTCATAATTGTGAGAATTTTGGTTATCTAATAATTTGAAACGGAAAGAGGCGGGAATGGCATAATTCCCCGTGGAATCGCGACGCCCTGTGACACATTTTCCAAGTGCCACAGGGTGTCGGATTTCAGTTCAGGCAATTATCCTGACGGATGATTTACCTTATCTGTTGATTCTGATCAGTCGAGTGTGCAGATCGAAACTCGATTCCAGTCGTTTTCAGTAAACATGTGACCGATGCCTTCGCCTTCGGCTTTGATGCGGTCAGCCTTGATACCGTACTTGTTGATGAGTGCGTTCTTGACAGATTCAGCACGAGCCTGTGCGAGTTTGATGTTGAAGTCAAGATTACCGTCCTGAGAAGCATAACCCTTGATGACAACCTTAGAGTCCTTATGGTTCTTCATGTAAGAGGCAACCATTTCAACGTTAGGCATCTGGTCGGCTGTGATAACAGAGCTTCCGACTTTGTAGAAGATGTAGCGAACGCTCTGGAGGTTGTTGCTGACTTCCTTGATGACTTCGGGTTTGCGGTTCTGGCAAGCCTGAAGCTGGTTGGCGAGGTCTGCAGCAGTGGCGGCAGCAGCGGCAGTAGCGGCGTTGCATGCGGCGAGGTCTGCGCGGAGGGCGTTGATCTGAGCATTGAGAGCATCGATTTCTGCCTGATTCTTAGTGTCTACGCACTGGAAGCCATCACCGAATTTGTAAGCTACGCCAGCGAAGATCGAGAAAGCGGCTTTTTCTTTGTTATAGGCAGCTGACGACTGGCTTACGCCTGCATCGCTCATGTCCCATGTAACGGCGGGCTTGAGTGAGAGTGTCAGATGACGGTTCACATTGAAGTTGAAATTCAGACCGGCCTTGGTTGCGAAGTAGTTGTGGTCCTTGGCTGTGTTTTCAGTGTAGTAATCGTGTCCCCAGCCTGCACCAGCCTGCACTTCGATTTCAAAAGGACGGGGTGCGCAGTTGTAGCCTCCAAAGAGGTTCATGAGGTTGACTGTTCCGTAAGCTCCTACATAAGAGTTGTCAAGAGCAGTTTTGGATTTTGCAGGATATGCAGGAGCGCTTTTCCAGGATGAGGTGTTTACTCCTGTATAGGCTTCGACACCGACTCCGAACACCGGAGAGACCTGTTTCTGAACGTGGATGCCAAAGGCTCCGCGCATGTCGCCAATGAATGAAGAACCATCATAGAGAGGTGTGATACCACCACCTTCAACACCAATTGACCAATTGGAGAAGAATGAAGGAGCTTCCAGAGCTTGCTGTGCTTGCGCTGTCATCATCCCGGCAGCAGCGATAGCGATAAGGAATAATTTTTTCATTTTAGTTTTGTTTAATGTTGATAAAATCGGCACAAAGATAGAATTTTTTATTTAAAAATTTAACTTAAGCATTATTTGGGGTAATTTATACGACGAAACCGCCAATTTTGAGCATCCTTCTCATTTTTTCTTTAATTTGCGGGAGCTCTCTCTGCTGAAGCGGTCTTGTAATATCATAACGCGTCATAAAAAATATTGTTTACTTCCCGATTGCTTTTTTTCTGAGAGAGAGTTCCGGCAACTCCGCCCGTCCGACAGCCAACCGGCAGACTTCAGACAGGAAATCGGAGTTTTTTCACTAACTTTGCATCTGATTATGAAAATCTCAGGTTCGAAACATATTCTTCCAATATTTTTTGCCGGTGCTTCGCTGGGGCTTTCAGCCCAGGAACCGGCCGACTCAATATCGTCAGTAACACTTGGCGGCGTCGAGGTCGCTTCGCGCGGTCCGTCGACCAGAAAACTCCGGGGATCGGTAACGAACACCGACGTAATCTCCTCCGGCGAGCTCCTGCGTGCCGCTTGCTGCAATCTCGGCGAAAGCTTCTCGACAAACCCTTCGGTCGATGTCAGCTACAGCGATGCCGCAACCGGTGCCCGGCAGATCAAACTGCTCGGGCTGGCAGGATCTTACGTGCAGATGCTGACCGAAAACATCCCCAACTTCCGCGGATCGGCCCTCCCCTACGGTCTTGGCTATATCGCCGGCCCGTGGATCCAGTCCATACAGGTTTCAAAAGGAGCAAGCTCGGTCAAGAACGGCTATGAGTCGCTGACAGGTCAGATCAACATAGAGATGAAAAAGCCGCAGGCCGACCAGCAGGTAGCTGCCAACGCCTATGTCGACTCAAATGCCAAAGTCGAGCTCAACGCCGACGGAAACATACGCCTCAGCAAACGACTGTCGACCTCACTGCTCCTCCACGGCGAAAACACTTTCGCCACCCACGACTCAAACGGCGACGGCTTCATCGACATGCCCGATCTGCGACAGGTCGCGCTGATGAACCGATGGGCCTGGATGGGCAACAGCTATATCTTTCAAGGTGCCGTGAAGTTTCTTGATGAATCGCGCCACAGCGGACAGGACGCCTCCCACGTCCACCATGCCGCCCCTCCGGAAGGTCTTTACACGATCGACATCGACACCCGGAGATGGGAAGGATTCGTCAAAAACGCCTACATTTTCGACCATGAGAATGACGGGAATATCGCTCTGATCCTCTCCGGATCCCACAATGAGTTCCACTCATCCTACGGCCACAAAATCTACCGGACCGGTCAGGCAAACGCATATGCATCACTCATGTTCGAACGGAAATGGGGCGACAACCACGCACTCTCGTCGGGCCTCAGCTTCAACTACGACAACTACCATCAGCACATGCAGCTCGTTCAGGCTGACGGGCTGCCACTGACGGACTCGAAAGAGATCGAGGCTGTCAGCGGCGGCTACGCTCAGTACACCTACAATATCGGGACGCGTCTGATGGTCATGGGCGGACTGCGCTACGACTACAGCTCGGTCTTCGGTTCAGCCGTCACTCCACGACTCCACTTCCGCTGGAATCCGGGGGAATGGCTTTCGCTCCACGGATCGGCCGGTATCGGCCGCCGCACTCCGCATGTCATGGCCGAGAATAATTTTCTGCTCGCCTCGGGACGCAACATAATCCTCAACCGGAATATCCGTCAGGAAAAAGCCGCCAACTACGGCATCGGCGCAGCCTCGACAATCTACGTGGCAAACAAACCGCTTACGCTCAGCGCCGAATACTACTACACCCATTTCTACGACCAGCTGCTGACCGATCTCGACATGAATCCCCATGCCGTTATATTCAAAAATCTCGACGGCCGCTCCTTCTCCCACACCCTTCAGATCGAGCTCACCTACCCTTGCTTCAAAGACTTCTCGCTGACAGCCGCTTACCGACTGACCGACGTGAAGACCGACTATGGCCGAGGGCTTGTCGAAAAACCGATGACCTCCCGCAACAAGGGCCTTCTGACAGCAAGCTACGCTCCCGACATGGGGAAATGGCAATTCGACATCACCTGTTCGTTCAATGGCTCGGGAAGAATGCCGACGCCCTACGAAACAGCTGACGGAACAATGTCATGGAGCCGGCGATATCACCCCTATGCCCAGCTCAATGCCCAGGTCACCCGCAATTTCCGCCATTGGTCGGTCTATCTCGGTAGCGAAAACCTGACAGCCTACCGTCAGAAAAATCCGATCATCGGAGCAGAAGACCCGTGGGGGACCGCTTTTGACGCAACAATGGTCTATGCTCCGCTCCACGGGGCAATTATTTACGCCGGATTCCGTTATACATTTACTAAGTACTAACAACTCTAAACGTTTTATTCCATCATGAAAAAAATCATCACTCTGGCATTCGCCATCTTCATGACCCTCACTGCTATGGCTGCCGACAAGGCAACCGTCAGCTTCTCCGTCAATCCTACAATGACCTGTCAGAACTGCGAAAACAAAATCAAGTCCAACCTGAGATTCGAAAAAGGCGTGAAGGACATCGCCACTTCCCTGGCCGACCAGCTCGTCACGGTTTCCTACGATCCCGCCCGGACATCGCCTGAAAAACTCGCAGAAGCCCTGAAAAAAATCGGCTACACAGCTACAGTTTCCAACAAGACTGCAAAAGCCGCATGTGGCAAACAGAGCGGTTGCTGCAAGAAGGAAGCAGGCGAAGGATGCGGCAAAAAATCCGGCAAAGGATGCTGCGAAAAGGCCTCCAAAGGCACTTGCGCAAAAACCGCGCCATCGTGCCCGTCC
>JAIDJZ010000281.1 GCA_029051965.1 Paramuribaculum sp.
AGACCGGATTCCTTCATCTGACGTGTAACCCAGGAATTAAAATTGCCATATTGGATCGGCTCGACCGCTCCATAGACGCTTGCACATCCTGCAAGCATTGCGGCAACAATTGACAGACGGATTCTATTCATACTTTAATAAGATTCTATATGCGAATTCTGACAGTTAACTAATGAGCCACCTGCCAATCTGACCTCAGATCAAATCGTTGTGACCCACATGATTCTAACTCCTCACTCCTTCTTTTTGTTCATTATAATCCGGATAAATCAGACTGCCGGAAGACGTGAAAGAGCCAAGAATCCGCATTGAAAAAACCTCGGCAAAGATAGCGATTTTTCACAAAACCGCTACATAAAACTTCCGTTTTTCTCCAATTAGGACCTTAAAAAAGTCCATTTCGACCAGTCAGCAGAGTCATCTGGGGCGAAGTTGCCCCTCTCCGCGTATGATCCATTTATAGGTATTCAGCTCGTTGAGCGCCATAGGCCCGCGGGCATGAAGTTTCTGGGTCGAGATTCCGATCTCGGCTCCAAGCCCGAACTGCGCCCCATCTGTCCACGACGTAGGCGCGTTAGTGTAGACACATGCCGCATCGACCTCATTGCAGAAGCGGTCGGCAGCTGCCGGATCGGCAGTTATGACAGATTCGCTGTGACCGGAACCATAGCGGTTGACATGATCGATAGCCTCATCTATCGAATCGACAACCTTGATGGCCATCGCCATCGAAAGAAATTCCGTTCCGAATGATGCCTCAGTCGCCTTAAACAGAAGATCTTCGGGATAGACACCACTGAGCACCTCCAGCGCACGGCCGTCGGCCTCGATCCGCACATCCGACTCCGCAAGCGGGCGACACAGCATCGGGAGATCAGAGAGACGGCCGGAGTGGACAACGAGACAGTCCAGCGCGTTGCAGACACTGACACGGCGTGTCTTTGCATTATGAACCACGGCCGAACCCAGTGCAAGATCGCCGGCGACATCAAAATAAGTATGACACACACCCGCTCCGGTCTCAATGACCGGGACACGGGCCTTTTCCCGGACCGTATCGATCAGACGGCGTCCGCCGCGCGGAATAACCAGATCGACAAGTCCTCTCGCCCCAAGAAGTGATTCCGTTGCTTCATGGCCACCGTCAAGATACGCGACCGTCATCGGATCCATCCCGAACCGGCGCAGGACTCCATGAATAACACTGACAATGGCCCGGTTAGTCTCCGCCGCATCCGAACCGCCTTTGAGCACACAGGCATTGCCCGACTTCAGACAGAGAGCCGTCACATCGAACGTCACATTCGGACGTGCCTCGTAGATAACCCCTACGACACCGAACGGAACGCTCACCTTTCTCAGTTCAAGACCGTTAGGAAGAGTGCGCTGTTCGAGAACCCGCCCCACAGGCGACGGCAATCCGGCGACATGGCGCATATCCGCCGCGATCGCCCCGAGACGCTCAGGAGTCAGCCTCAGTCGGTCATACATCGGATCTTCCGGATTCTTACGCGACAGATCCGCTGCATTGGCCGAAAGAATCTCTCCGGCATTGGCCTCAGCCTCATCGGCAATAGCTGTCAGAAGCGCGTTGATAGTCTCCGGTTCAGTTCTGAGAAGCGCCCGCGACGCTTTCCTGACCGCCGCAAGAAGTGTTTCAGGATTGTTCATAAAGATATAGATAATCGTAGTGAATGAGCGGACGCCGGTCGTGGCATCCCATATCGTCAAGAGCCTGACTGCTGCTGCATGCCACACGCCCAAGAGCTATCACCTTCCCGTCGGGATCAGCGACATCGACAAGATCGTCCTTCTCAAAATTTCCCTTGACACCGACCACACCGACCGGCAGAAGACTGACGGGTTCCGGTCCGGTCAGAATCTCTGCCGCACGCGCATTGATCGTGATGACACCTTTGGTGAAATCCGCGCTATGGGCCATCCAGCGTTTAAGTGCCGGAACGGGATTGTCCGACGGAACAAAACGGGTGCAGTCAACCTCTTCAGGAGTAAAACAAAGACGTGTCAGAATCTCCGGCGTCATTCCGCAGGCAATCACAACCTCGATTCCCTCGCTGGCCACACGGCGGGCAATGTTGCATTTCGTCGTCATGCCGCCGCGACCGAAGCCCGAACGGCCGGCAATCACACACGCCGAAAGATCATCATCAGGCATGACCGTCTCGATAAGTTTCGAATCCGGATCAGCCGGATTTCCCGTAAAAAGACCGGTGATATTGCTGAGTATGACGAGAGCGTCAACACGAAGCATCGTGGCGATCAGCCCCGAAAGTTCATCGTTGTCGGTAAACATCAGCTCGGTCACACTGACCGTGTCATTTTCATTGACGATCGGAATCACACCGGCCTCGAGCATCACCTCCATACACTGCCGCTGATTGAGATAGTGGCGGCGTGTCGAAAAGTTCTCCTTCATTGTCAGCACCTGCCCTACTGCCAGATGATGCTCACGAAACAATTCATAATACCGGTTGATCAGTTTAGCCTGACCGACCGCGGAATAGAGCTGTCGCTGTTCGACAGAGTCGAGACGGAAATCAATGGCGCCGTTCAACTCACTGCGACCACTCGCAACCGCCCCGGATGAGATCAGAACCACGTCGACACCCGCTTTGCGAAGTGCCGCTATCTGATCGACAAGCGACGACATGCGGGTCACATCGAGCGTCCCGTCCTTGCGTGTCAGCACATTACTGCCTATTTTAACCGCAACTCTTTTCCAGCGCGGCGTTGAAGATGTCTCCATTGTGCAACTGCTGATTAATCCTGTTTTTGCGGAACCGAAGCCCGAAGGCCGGCTACGACGGATGCCGAAAAACCGGCTGCCTCCATAGCGTTAAGTCCCTTTATCGTGATTCCACCCGGCGTTGTCACCCGGTCAATTTCCTCTTCCGGATGCAGACCGTTGGCCTCAAGCAGAGCTGCTGCTCCGCGCAGCGTACGCGCGACAGCCTCTGTCGCCATAGCCGGCGGAAGTCCGAGTTCGACTCCAGCCTGAGCCGCAGCTCTCACATAGCGCATCGCATAGGCGATCCCGCACGACGAAAGTGCCATTCCCGCCGTCATCTGCCGCGGCTCGACCTCCAGTGTCTTTCCGCCACGGGCAAAAAGTCCGGCAATCTCCCTGCGAAGAGAGACGTCAGCTCCGGTCGAACAGATGAAACTCATCCCTTCGCCCACGGAAACTGCCGTATTGGGAATCATATAGAAGCACGCCGGAGCCCCGCAACCGATCAATCCGGCAAGATCTTCCGGACCGACGCCGGCAACAACCGAAACAACCGCACGGACTTTTGACAGATCAGAGCGCAGTTCCTCAATGACGGCCGGAAGCACCCAGGGTTTGACAGCAATAACAACCACATCAGCTCCCGCAACCGCCTCACGGTTCGAAACGGTCACGTCAATCGTCGGATAGCGCTCCCGTAGGCGTTCGAGCTTACCGGCCGAAGGATTGGCCACAACGACCTGACTGACCGCAGGATCTATCGCCCCGGCCAGCGCGCCGCCCATATTTCCGGCTCCGATTATAGCAACTCTCATCTGCTATTGTTTCTGTAAGAGAATCTGCCGCTGAATCAGTCCTTGACCGAATTCAGCCGTGTGCGGATCTCGTTGAAAATATCGTCGATCGAGCCAGATCCCTTGATTGCGTGATATTTTCCCTCTTTGATATAGAAGTCACGCAGCGGCGCAGTCTGTTTATTATAGACGTTCAGGCGCTCATTGATTGTTTCGAGATTGTCATCGGAGCGACCGCTTTCCTGTCCGCGTTTAAGCAGACGGTCGATCAGTTCGGCATCATCAACCTCAAGACCGATCACGGCATTGACCTTCGCGCCACGGCGTTCGAGCATTACGTTGAGAGCCTCTGCCTGAGGAATCGTGCGGGGAAATCCGTCGAAAATCACACCGGAGGCAGTTTCCGGGTTGCTGTCGAGAGTATTTTCGAGAATACTGATCATCAGATCATCAGGAATCAGATGACCCTGTGAGATATATTCGTCGGCAATGCGGCCGAGTTCTGTCTGACGTGCGATGTGGTCGCGCAGAAGTTCTCCGGTCGAGATGTGATAGAGGCCGTATTCGTCGATCATACGGGCGCTTTGAGTTCCTTTGCCGCTGCCGGGCGCGCCAAAAACAACTAAATTATACATACGAATCAGTTAAAAAGAATAAATTGAATCTATTGGAAAATCCACTGAAAAAGTCTGCGCCATGAAAAGAAGCCTTGCGGCCACAATCCACAGCACATTAATCCGGACAGTCCGCACCGGAAGCCGATCAATTGTCGTGATCAGGCGAAAGCACCCAGATGTCAGGGAGATTTCGGGCCAAACCGTCAAGATCAAGACCGTAGCCGATAATGAAATCGGTCGGAATCTCGAAGCCGACATAGTCGGGCTTCACAGGGGCCTGAAGTGATTCCGGCTTGAACAGAAGGGTCGCGATGCGGATATCGGCCGGATTCTTCTTTTTGAGATCCCCGACAAGGCGATGTATGGTATTGCCCGTGTCAACGATATCCTCGATAATAATGACCGTCCGGTCGGTGATGTCCTCAGTCAGGCCGATCACCTCCTTGACCACACCGGTCGAAGAGGTCCCTTCATAGCTCTTCAGTCTGATGAAAGTTATTTCCGCGCCAGGCAGATCGACCTCTCGGAAAAGATCGCTTGCAAAAGCAAACGCACCATTGAGCACACAGATGAAAAGAGGATTCTTTCCTTTGCAGTCTTCGGTGATCTGCGCCCCCAGAACCTTGATCCGGTCCTGGATTTTTTCTTTCTCAAGATAGGGCACGAAGGTCAGGCCCTTGTATGTTACCTGTTTCATGAGTATGAAAACTCTTTTTTTTTGGTTTATATTGGTGCAAATTTACTAAAAATCTCGCTTAGGAAAAAAGATTTTTATAATTTTGTAGAGGATTACAGAACGGCATGCCGAGAGCTGATCTCAGGCCATGACCGAGGCTCTGGCCACCAACCCGTTTTCTTCTGAAAAGCCGTCCCCCCTGATTATGAAACTTTTCACAAATGATGACATACGCGCCATTGAGCGCCACACCTTCCAGTCAGAAGCCATTACCGCGATGACGCTCATCGAGCGCGTCGGTGAAGCCGCAGCTTCCGAAATCGCGTCACGCTTCCGCCCGTCGCGACGGATAGTAGTATTCGCCGGCCCCGGCAACAATGGGGCTGACGCTCTGATGACAGCCCTGAACCTGTCGATGCTCGGTTTTCACCCCGTCATCTACCTCTTCAACATCGGCGGAAACGCCCTGAAACCCGACTGCAAGAAATGCCGCGACATTCTGCTGAAAAAAGCCCCAAGCATTGAAATGAACCAGATTGTCAAGACGTTCACCCCCGACCTGTCGGCCAACGATCTGGTCATCGACGGTCTTTTCGGATCGGGTCTGCGCGAACCGCTGACGGGAGGTTTCATGGCACTGGTGCGTTATATCAACGAATCAGGGGCAAAGGTCATCTCGCTTGACATTCCCAGCGGCATGTTCCCGGAATGGAACCACGAAAACCAGGAACGCAACATGGTCCACGCCGATCTGACTCTTGCGGTCCAGTTCCCGAAAATCTCATTCTTTTTCGCCGACAATGCCGAAATCGTCGGACAGTGGAAGATTCTCGACGTCGGAATGAGCCGCGAAGCAACTGAAAACACAAAAACCAACTTCCATCTGATCGAAGAGGGAGAAATCAGGGGTTTGCTGAAGAAACGCTCCGACTTCTGCAACAAGGGCGACTTCGGCTCAGGGCTTCTCGCCGCCGGACGCTACGGAATGGTCGGCGCATCCGTGCTTGCAGCCAAAGGCGCCCTGCGCTCCGGCATCGGCAAACTGACAGTGTTCGGCCCGCAATGCTCATTCCCCGTCGTTCAGACAGCCGTTCCCGAAGCCCTCTTCGAAAGCGACGATGACAAACTGAGAATTACCGACATCGCTCTCGACCACGACTACAGTGCGATTGCTGTCGGCCCCGGCATAGGCACAGCCGAAGTAACCGTAGGCGCACTCGAAGCTCTTCTGCAGCATTCGAAAAAAGCCATCGTCATCGACGCCGACGCCCTAAACTGCATCGCGGCACGTCCGACAATGCTCGACAAAATACCCTTCCTCTCTGTCCTGACTCCCCACAACCACGAATTCGACCGCATATTCGGAGCACACACATCCGACGAAGCCCGTCTGCTTAAAGCGCTCGAAGTATCGCGCTACTACAATATACTGATCCTGCTCAAGGGCCGCTATTCGAAACTTGTGCGCCCCGACGGGAAAGTCTACATCAACAGCTCCGGTTCGCCCGCTCTCGCCACAGCCGGTTCTGGCGATGTTCTGACCGGAATCATCCTTTCGCTCATGGCACAGGGCTACAAACCGGAAGTCAGTGCCATCATGGCCGCATATATCCACGGACGCGCCGGAGAAATCGCAGGCGCTGACCACGGAATCTACGGAACCGTAGCCTCCGACATTGCCGAAGCCACCGGCGACGCAATCCACCAGATCATGTCGCATGACAATAATTTCTAACAAAATCCTCACCCTGACAGACCAAAAAAATCAGCAATGAAACGCATTTCAGCAGCTTTTCTAATCATCGCGTCGGCTCTTCAGCTTGGCGCTCAGACAACACAGAAACTTCAGGCGGGAAAACCCAACGAATACGCACTGATCTATTCCCTCCCGACCACCACACTCGACATCACCCTCGAAGCGGAAAAAACAGTCAGGACTCCCGGCGAATTTTACCGCTATGCAAAAAAATATCTCGGCGTCGACCCGATCACAGAACCCTCAAGCAGCTACGAGCTAAAGTCGGTCATCGTCAACCCGAGAGGCATCACCGACCCCGAAGAACGCTATCAGGTCCAGTTCAAATCCGGATCAACACCGTTCATGATGATCGACGGTCAGAACGTGCCCCTTAGCGTAAACTACCCCGACGTGACACTCCCCGAGCCTCCTGCGCTTCCGGCTCCGCGCGAAGCCAAGCCGACAATTCTTGAGATGCCGGTTGCAAAACAGGCCGTCACCGCCGAAATGCTCCAGAGTCCGTCGTCGGCAAAACGCGCCGAGCTCGCGGCCGCGCGCATATATGAATTGCGCGAGACCCGTTCGGACATCCTCTCCGGCAACGCCGACAACATGCCGGCTGACGGACAGGCAATGCAACTCGTGCTCGACAATCTTGCAGCCCAGGAAGAAGCCCTGACAGCCATGTTCCTCGGAACAGTCTCGACATCGACCGATGTCGAAACGTTCAGTTTCACCCCCGGCGAAACCAATCCACGTCAGATAATTGCCCGTCTGTCGATGACCGACGGCTTCGTTGACAGCGACAACCTCTCCGGCGCTCCGATCTATCTTGATGTGACAGTTTCCGAGCGCGGAACCCTCCCGAAAACAGAAAAGGGTGAGGAGAAACGCTTCCCGAAAGGCGGACTTGCCTACCGCATTCCCGGAAAAGCAAAAGCGACTGTCACCTATAACGGCAAACGTCTTGCCAACCGCACGGTCGACGTTGCGCAGTACGGCATCGTTTTCGGCATCGACCCGAATCTGTTCACCGACAAGAAAGCACCCGCCTATGTCATTTTCAACCCCTCGACCGGCGCAATCTCCGAGATCGGCACACTGACCGAATAACATCCATCTCCCCGACATATCTTATCACAGAAACAGAAGAGGGTGTGTCATAACGGCTCATCCGGGTCGTCGCCTGAGGGATTCAGGTTCGGTCATTGACGACAGTCAACTCCCATCACCCTCACCCTCATGCTTCTACCGGCTGAACCATTCTGACAGCACCCTCGCCATCCGGCAGAAAATAAAAGACGCTGTGTCAAAATTCAGAATTTTGACACAGCGTCTTTCTGATTTTTTCACTAATAAAACCGGCTCACGAGATAGCCGAGTGCATTCGAAGCCGGTTTATGAATTCCGGCCCGTAGCCATCGATCAGAACACGGGGAATGTCGAAGTCGAATCGACAAACTTGCGGCGCCAATCCGCGTCGCTCATGCAGAGAATCAGAATACCCTGAACAAAATTGACCAGAGACCACAAGCCGCAGGTGCAGAGCGAAAGAGCTATATTGATCAAACCTGCTGCGGTCTTGCCGATCAGGAAATACTGAAGGCCAAGACCTCCGACAAGAATGGCAAGCACTCCGCAGACAACTCTCTTCGAATCGGCCTCTGAGGCTGCATACGCCGCACCCTGTCCGCTGCATAGTTCCATAAGTTCGGGATAGGTGTAGAGCGCACGCCAGTCGCCGCCGTCGGCGCTGACCATAGTCTGGGGAGTAAGGGGATAGGCAGCAAGCTGCTCTTTGTTCATCGGGCCGACTGTCTGCCCGTTAAACTGAATATAATACATCATAGCTGTTAGTTTTTTCGTTTATCGTTATTCCACATTCGGCACAGGACCATATTCATTGTCCTGTTCTTTCGATGGCTGGCAATACCATACCAGAAGAATTATCGAACCGATACAGCAAAGGAAGTTCAGCAGATAGAACCATCCCGAACGGCCTGTGTCATGCAGACGACGCACCGAAACTGCGAGTGTCGGCAAAAGGAAGAACAGATTGACGATTCCGGTAAGGCTGTAAAAGCCGATCGGCAGATCTGAAATATCTCCACTCATGGCAAATTGCAACAGATCATTGCTCCAGATTCCCTGACCAACACCGGTCGTTATGAAGCTGATGATATAGGTGAACAGTATCCACCACCAGAATTCCGAGCGCGAAGCCCTGCCGGAAAAAGTCGCATACTTGCTGAATCCGATCTTGATGGCTTCTGAGAACGACACCTGACGCTGCTCAGCTGAATGATATGCCGGGGCGCCTTGAACGCCACGCGAAAGAAGTTCCATCAGTTCGGGATAAGTGTAGAGCGGACGCCAGTCGCCGCCATCAGCACTGACCATCGTGTCACGGTTGACCCCGTAGGCGAACATCTGTTCGCGATCCATCGGGCCTGTCACCTGACCATTGTACATTATGTAATAAACCATAGCGTAAAAATATTTATAAACGGTAATTTTTTCAAGACAATGTTAAAGCCCCAAAGTTATAAAAAAATCCGCATACACAATCACTGCATGCGGAATTTTTTATTCATTCGATCAGACAGGTGCTTACATCGGCCTGCGTCCGCCGGGATGGCCGCCATGCATACCGGGCCCCATGCGGCTGTTGCGTGAAGAAGGCTCGTTGCCTTTTCCGAATGTATTGAACCGGTAGCTGACAGTGAACATGAAATAGCGTGTCAGATCGTTGTAGGCTATATCGTCGATATAGTTGGCCGAGGTAGTGCGCTGGATATTCGACTTCTGCTGAAGAAGGTCATAGGCCTTCAGTGTAAAGGTCAGTGATTTGTCGCGTAGTGTCTGATACGCTACCGACGCGTTCCACATCCATTCGTTCTTGTCGTAGCCTGCAGAGTAACCGCGTGTGCCTGTGTAGTTGAGATCTGAATTCAGGATAATGCCGACCGGCGTATAATAGTAGGCCGAAAAATTTCCGCCATAGTTATGGACCGTCATATTGTTGCTGGTCTGGAGTGTGTTCGAGATATTCTGGATCGAATAACGCGGACGGAGTTCAAACTCGAGATTGTCGGGACGGAATGCAATCGACGGCATCACATTGACCGCCACCGAAAAACTGCGGTTGCGGCTACCGTTATTGAAACCGATCTGCTGATTGAACCTCGTGAAGACATGGGCAGAGACCTGCCACGCCTTGTTGCGCAACGGTTGCGACATCATTGCCATGAGACGTCCGTTCCACACTCCGTTGACATTCTGATAGGTGGTGGTAGCCCCGCCGGTCTGCGAGTCATAGGTAGTGCGTGAGACGATGCTGTTCTGCGTTGCCGAGAAATCACCCATCACCATGACCGAACGCTGCGCCCCCATGTTGAAGCCCTGATATCTCAGACGGAGATAGTGGGTGAACGACGGATCGAGATTCGGATTACCGACAACTATGTTCATCGGATTCGAGAGGTCTGCCACAGGCTGCAGCTGGTTCATCGACGGCTGCGAAGAACGGCCCATGTAGTTGAGCTGCACGGAGCTGCTTTTGCCCATCTTATAGCGGTAGCGGAGAAACGGAGCATAGTTCCATACCCAGCGTGTCGGGATGCTCTTGGCGTCAGTGATCAGATTCTCGCTCCTCGACATCGAGGGGACAAACGAGAGTCCAGCATCGAGATTGTGGGTGCTCGAGACATGCTTGTAGCCGACCCTGATGTCCTGCGTCATGAAATCGTTTCTGAATCTGTTGGAAAGCGAATCGTTTAGAATCTCCGTCGCATAGTCGATCTCAGGATAGAGACCGGGCACAGTTCCGTCGGGGGCAATGACCGGATGGTCATAGACAAGCTTGTCGGTATTGTTCCAGCGATATTGCGCACGGTAGGCAAACGTAAGGAAATTCCCCTTTTTGGGATCACCCAGCGGTTCGGTCCAGGTCAGACGGCCTGAGGCCATGTCGCTCCACGTGTGGTTGTCCTCAAACTGGTCGTAGACATCGATCGAATCGTTGAACAGATAGAAGAGCGAACGCGAATAGGCGTCGGTATATTCCCTCACATTCGAATGGCGGTAGCGGAGATTGACCGAGAATGAACGTCCGGGCTTGTTTCTGAAGTTATGGGAGTAGATCAGCGCACCTCCGAACTCAAACGATTTTCCGCGCGAGGCCTCGCGGTTGAAAGTACTGCTGACGAGTGTGCGCGCCGGATCGCCGGCCATGATGAGCGTCGAATCGAGCGAATTCGAGAGGTTGCGGTTGAACGAGAAATTCGGACGGAAATCAAGCGTATTGAACGAGTCGGGACGCCATTCGACACGGAAATCAGCTCTGACATTGTGGCCGCGGTCACGGGTATCCTTCCATATGTTTGAGAATGACACGGAATCTGCAAACAGCCGTTCGCGGTTGGTTGTCTGGATGCTTTTGCGGTCTGTGTGGCTGTACATGACATCACCGCCGACTCGAAACTTCTCGCCTTTGCCGACATTGAAATTGACACCGAGCGCCTGTGAGGTATTGATGCCGTTAGTCCCGCCGAAACGACGGAAGCGGCTGCCATTGCTGTCTGTAAAGCCAAGTTCGTTGATGTTATTGAAATTTCCGAGAAGAGTCACCTGGTTGTCGTTCCAGAATCGGTTGACATTAAACGATCCCATGTAGCGGCTGTCTGTTCCGTAACCGCCTTCGACAGTGCCGAAATAACCGTTTTTCATTCCAGGTTTGACAGTGAGATTAATGACAGTCTCGTCCTCACCGTCATCAACGCCCGTCAATCTGGCAAGATCGCTCTTACGGTCAACCACCTGCAGCTTTTCAATCATATTGACGGGAAGATTTTTGGATGCCACTTTAGGGTCATCGCTGAAAAACTCTTTGCCGTCGATAAGAATCTTCGTCACCTCTTTGCCGTTGGCTGTTATTTTACCGTCGCTGTCGACTTCCACTCCCGGCAGACGTTTGAGAAGATCTTCAACAACAGCATTGGGCTGGGTCTTATACGTGTCGGCATTATATTCGATCGTGTCCTCCATGACCTTGATCGGTGTCTTGACGCCTGTCACTCTCACCTCTCCGAGCATAATCGTGTTCGATCCGATGACGATCGGCTCAAGCTGTAGATCAGCTTTTTTCACATCGGCCTGAGTGAAGTTATCGTTATAACCCAGATACTTAGTCTGGACAAGATACCGGCCCGTTTTCACTCCGGGTATGGAATAAGAACCATCGGCATCAGTGACCGTACCGGTCACAAAAGATGAGTCGCGGGCTGAGAGCAACCGGATGCTCGCGCCTGTCACCGGCTCACCGTCGTTGTCAAGCACTTTTCCGCGGATCGCCATCGAATAGGCAGTAGCAGAGACCGCTGCGAGAACAGCAATAATAAATAGTTTCCTTAAAGACGTTTGCATTGAAATAATTAATGTATGTCCGGAAGACTCGTCTCCGAGTGTCTCAATCTCCGGAATTATGTGGAAATTAATAAAGCTTACAGAATAAAAGACGCAATTAACTTAATATGGTTTAATGAACCTCAATTTTTTTTACGCTATTAAGAGCCGGTTCCCCAATATTTGTTAATGCTGGGGAACCGGCTCTAAGTGTTTCCGTCCATTTTTTTGCCGTCTTATGAAAACTTTAAGTCTCTCCGGATTGTCTTATAATTAACAAGATAATTCACGGAGGCTGCCCGGCAGCCTCATTAATCCGAAAAGTTATGAAACGTCTGTCACATATAATTCCGGTGGCTGTAGCCGTTGCAGCCTGCGGGCTTGTTTCCTGCGACGCAATGTGGGACACATCATTTGACACAGGATCCCCCTACAGCTATTACTACGGCTGGGACGGCGAATGGCTTCCGACTCTTCCGGGAGCACCGCTGATCTCTCCGTACTATTATGGCGGTTCGGCCTATCCGATCGGAGGCTGGGGTCCTATCCACAGACCTGTCATCGGGCCGGCCATAGTCCCCTCTCGCCCGAACACTTCATCCGGCACCATACGTCCGGGACAGCCATCGACACCCATACCCCCGGCCACAACACGACCGTCAGCTCCTGTCGTACCGTCAAAGCCTCTCCCCACAGGATCAAATCCCGGGCTGCAGGTACCGCCATCAGGAACAGGCGTCATATTCAACCCAAACCAGGGACGCCACTGAAAGAACTGTGTAGATCCCGCATCTGACACCTCCATGCGTCAGACCATTCGTTAAATTTGGTTTAAATGCCAACATACCTTTTGCGAGTAGCGCGATGTTATGCTAAAAATTTGTAATTTTGTCGCTTGTTAAATCTTCAAGTTTTTAGCGTGGAACCAAAATACATTTTTGTCACAGGAGGCGTTGTTTCCTCATTAGGAAAAGGAATAATCTCCGCATCGCTCGCCTGTCTGCTTAAAGCACGCGGCCATCGCGTCACGATCCAGAAATTCGATCCCTATATCAACATCGACCCCGGAACGCTCAACCCTTACGAACACGGTGAGTGCTACGTGACAACCGACGGCCGTGAGACCGACCTCGATCTCGGCCATTACGAACGCTTCACAAACGTCCGCACAACTAAAGCCAACAACATTACGACCGGACGAATCTATCAGAACGTTATCGACAAGGAGCGACGAGGCGATTTTCTTGGCAAAACAGTCCAGATAGTCCCTCACATCACCGACGAGATCAAACGCAACATCAAGCTTCTCGGCAACACCGGCGACTACGACTTCATCATAACCGAGATCGGCGGTACGGTCGGAGACATCGAATCGCTCCCGTTCCTTGAAGCCGTACGCCAGCTACGGTGGGAACTCGAAGACAACAGCCTCTGCATCCACTTGACCTACATGCCGTATCTCCACGCCGCCAAAGAACTGAAGACCAAACCGACACAGCACTCGGTCAAGAAGCTTCAGGAACTCGGAATCCAGCCCGATGTGCTGATTCTCCGGACCGAGCACGACATTCCGACATCGATGCGCCGCAAAATCGCGCAGTTCTGCAACGTCTCGGCCGACGCAGTCATCCAGTCGATCGACCTCCCCTCGATCTATGAAGTTCCGGTTGCGATGCACAACCAGCACCTCGACGAAATCATTCTGCACAAAACCGGCGTGACGGATGCCGGCGAACCCCACATGGCTCCGTGGCTGGCATTTCTCGACAAGATGCACAACGCGACAGAAACTGTCCGCATCGGCCTCGTCGGGAAATATGTCGAACTCCAGGACGCTTACAAATCGATCAACGAATCGCTGCTGCAGGCCGCGACCTACTGCGACCACAAACTCGATCTGGTATTTATCCACAGCGAAAAGATCAACGACGCCAACGCCGAAGAAATGCTCTCCGGAATGGATGGCGTCATCATTGCCCCCGGCTTCGGACAGCGCGGAATCGAAGGAAAGTTCTCGGCTCTGAAATGGTGTCGCGAAAATGACATTCCGACCTTCGGCATCTGTCTCGGAATGCAGTGCATGGTGATTGAGTTTGCCCGCAACGTCCTCGGACTAAAAGACGCAAACTCAACAGAGATGAATCCTTCGGCTACGGCAAACGTGATCGACCTCATGGAAGAGCAGAAAAGCATCTCCAACCTCGGAGGCACAATGCGCCTCGGAGCCTACGAATGCCGCCTTGCCCCCGGAAGTCTCGCCGCTAAAGCCTACGGAAGCGACTCTGTCAGCGAACGCCACCGCCACCGCTTCGAATTCAACAGCGACTATCGCGATGCCTTCGAGAACGCCGGAATGGCATGCGTCGGCGAAAACCCCGACACTCACCTCGTCGAAATTGTCGAAATTCCGGGAAAACGCTGGTTCCTCGGAACTCAGTACCATCCCGAATACACCTCGACAGTGCTCTCTCCAAGCCCCCTGTTTATCTCCTTCATGCGCGCGGCAATCGCCTATGCCAACGAGAAAACAACACCCGTTCACTAATCAGAAAACCCATCCTAACGAAGAAAAAATCACCCGATGAACAAAACCAACATTATTGGCATCCTGCTGATGGGAGCAGTCATAATGCTCTACATGTATCTCAACAAGCCGTCGGCTGAACAGCAAGCGGCAGTGGCTGAAAAAGCACGTCAGGAACAAGCCCTCGCTCAGCAATCAGACGTAAATTCAGCGGCTGTCCTGACTGACACCATTGTCACTCCGCAGGAACGTCAGATCATCGTCTCGACTATTCGCGAATTCGGTTCGAAAGACTCGACCGGCGTCATCTCACTCTCCGCGCCCAACGTGCGAATGACTCTGACAGCCGACTCAATTGTCGGAGGCTCCGTTTCTGTCAGCGGAGGAACTGCCGTAGCTCTCAGCGACATTCTCGCCTCAAACTACGGTTCGCTCAGCCGCGGTCAGGCAGCCGAAGCCTGCGCAAATCTGCGCAGAGCGCTCGCCGACGTTGCCCGCTACAAAGGGTTTTCAGCTCATCTCGGAGGCGATTCGACAACCGTACGCCTCGAGAATTCTCGTCTGGCCCTCGACATCTCCAACAAAGGTGCTGTAATCGCCCGCGCTGCTGTCAAAGGCTACAGCCGCTTCGACTCGACCGAAGTCACTCCCATCGAATACGGCGCCGACACCTATGGCTTCACCCTCACGTCAGCCAGCCAGCGTTTCAACACAAGCGATTTCTTCTTCACCGTCACCGAACAGACCGACTCGGCTGTGACACTCAAAATGCAGCTCGGCGACGGAGCTTCATGGGGCATCCGCTACACCCTTCCCGCCGACAGCTACCTCGTCGGAATGGAAATCATCCAGGAGGGCATGGAAAAAGTGATCCCCGCTTCGGCAACTACAATGGAATTCAACTGGAAACAGCGAATGGCCCGGAACGAAGAGGGACGCATGTTTGAAGAGCAGAACTCAGCTCTCTATTACATGAACGTCGGAGGCGACGTCGACTATCTCAGCGAAAACTCCGAGGATTCCGAAGAGATCACCCAGCGAATCAAATGGATCGGATATAAGAACCAGTTCTTCTCGACCATATTCATCCCCAACGGAAACTTCAACGGAGCCAACATCTCCTCTAACCCGCTCAAGGATAACGCCGCTTTCCTGAAAGACCTCTCGACACAGGCCGAACTCGACTACTCCTCGTCACTGGCCACTCCGGCTGCATTCACAATCTTCATCGGCCCGAACTCCTATCCCCTCCTCTCAGACCTTGAAGAGACTGTCGCTCCCGACGAAAACCTCCACCTGACAAAACTCATTCCCCTCGGATGGAGCCTCTTCCGCTGGATCAACACCCTTATCGTCATTCCCGTCTTCACTTTCCTCGGCAAGTATATAGCCTCTTACGGAATCATCATCCTCCTGCTCACCGTCTTCATCAAGCTCATCCTCTTCCCGTTCACCTACAAGAGCTACATGTCGCAGGCAAAGATGCGTGTGCTCGCCCCCGAAATCAATGAGATCAATGAAAAATATCCCGGACAGGAAAACGCACTGAAGCGCCAGCAGGAATCGATGGCCCTCTACTCCAAAGCCGGCGCATCGCCCATGTCAGGCTGCCTCCCGATGCTGCTCCAGATGCCAATCCTGATCGCCATGTTCCGCTTCTTCCCTTCGGCAATCGAACTGCGCGGACAGTCGTTCCTCTGGGTAGCAGACCTCTCCGCACCTGACTACATCATCTCCCTGCCATTCGCAATCCCCTTCCTCGGCAACCGACTCTCGCTCTTCTGTCTGCTCATGACTGCGACCAACATTATCTACACC
>JAIDJZ010000282.1 GCA_029051965.1 Paramuribaculum sp.
GGGCGGGGTAGGGGATTGCGCAGGAGATGATCGATCGGGCGTTTTCGAGCAGAAGGGCGGGGTTGTCGCGCAGTTCGGGGTAGCGTTCGAGGTAGTCCATCGATGCGTTGCGGCCGGAGGCGATCCATCGGGCGTAGGCGTCGGATGCTTCTTTGGCGACGGGTCTGATGTCGGCGATGCCGAAACGGACGACACCGGCTTCTGAGAGAATCTCTGAGAGATCAGTGCATTTCGAGGGGGAGGAGTTCATAGCCTTGTGAAAGTAGCCATTCGATTGAGCGTGGTAGGGCGTAGCGGACGTTTTTTTCGGCTTTGAGGGAGTCGTGGAAGACGATTATGGATCCGTTGCGTGCATAGCGGCGGACGTTGTCGAAGACCTCTTCGCCGGTCAGTTTTTTTGAGTAGTCGCGGCTGACGAGGTCATACATGATGATGTTGTAGTGGTTTTTGATAGCGGCGGCCTGGCTCCATCTGAGGAGTCCGTGGGGGGGACGGAAGAGTGGGGAGTCGATCAGGCTGTCGGCTTCCGTGATGTCGCGCATGTAGCGGAAAGTGTCGACTTTTACTCCCTGAAGGTGGTGCATCGTGTGGTTTCCCCATGAGTGTCCTCTCTGTCTGATCTCGTCGAACAGGGCAGGGGAGCGTCGAACGTTGTCGCCAACGAGAAAGAAGGTCGCTTTGATGCCGTAGGTGTCGAGGGTGTCGAGAATCCAGGGTGTGACCTGCGGGACGGGTCCGTCGTCGAATGTCAGATATGCGACTTTCCGCCTCTTTTTCCGGATTCGCCAGATGGCTTCCGGAAAAAGAAGACGGTAGAGCAAAGGGGGCTGTTCGATAAACATTATCAGCTGTCCTGCTGGCTACGAGCGACTGCTGCAGCCTGACGTTCGCGGTAGTCGATCTGGCGTTTGAGGTTGACGCCTTTGGCCGCGAGTTCGGTCATGAGTCTGTCAGTGTCGCCACCTGCGTCGCGGTAGGCATCGATCAGGTCGAGATAGTAGATCATGTCGATGTAGCGGTCGGTGTTCTGCAGGGAGCTGTATTTTGACGGGCTCAGGCTCTGATAGTAGAGAACGTTGGTTGTGTAGCGGTCGATTTCGCCGCGCAGAATCTCGCGAGCGAGCTGGCAGTCGGCTTCGTTGCCGGTCGCTTTTCCGATGACGTTGTAGAGGTCGCCGACCTGTGCGCCGATCTGAGTCGCGAATGGCATTGCAGCTGTCGGGAGTTTCTCTCTCATGAGATTCAGGACGTTGCGGGCTTTCGTGTAGCGGTCTTTGCGGAACGCTTCGGCCGCCGCGGAGTCGCCACCGGCAATCGAGTCGGCAAATTCGGCTTCGGTCACGAGAGCGATCGAGAGGTCGAGCATTGCCGAACGGTTAGTTGTGACCATGCGTCGTACTGTTTCGTCGAGATAGACCTGTCCGGGTTCGGTCACTTTGTCGAGTCCTCCCCACTGGAAGCGTTCGGTCACGTTGGTGTACATCTTGTCGGTGTTTACGCCCATGTCTTGTCCCCGATAGAGGAGGGGGGTTATTTCATAGGCGAGTCCGGTGTTGCGCATGAAGGGGGTGAGTCCCATGTAGCTTCGCTCGGGAACGGTCATGGCTATGTAAACAGGGCGATTCCATCCGTTGGCTGCGGAGAGGGAGAGCATGTCGAGGGCCATGATGTTGTTGAGGTAGAGTCCGTTTGTCGAAGAGAAGTCCATCGGAATCGCGTCCATTGCGTAGTAGAGGGGGTTCTTGAGGTCTTTCTCACTGAGGTGTCCGTCTTTGACCATCTGATTGAGGTCGACGGGGATGTACATCTTCGGGTGGCGGATGATCGAGATTCCGTAGTCGTTTTCGCGCGCTTCGGGTTCGTAGATTTCTCTGACGGCCTGGAGGGCGGGAACGGTGTCGGGGGCTGAGAGCTGTGGCACGATGTAGGCAAATCCGAGTTCACCGTAGGCGTAGTCTGCGGGTTCGGCCTGGAGGTCGATTCCGGGTGCGTCGTAGCTCGGGCGTCGGATCTGGTTGATATACCAGTCGGTTGTCAGATAGGAGAGGTTGACGACTTTGACGTCAGTGCGTACGCCTTCGACTTCCTGAGCGTACCAGAGGGGGAATGTGTCGTTGTCGCCGTAGGTGAAGATGATCGCGTTTTTGTCGAGGCTGTTGAGGTAGTTCATCCCGAAGTCGCGTGCGGCGTATCTTCCGGAGCGGTCGTGGTCGTCCCATGTCTGCGAAACGACCTGGATGGGGACGATCAGCCCGACGATTGCGGCGATAGCGGCAGCAATCATTGATTTGCGTGCGAGAGGGGAGTTGTCGAGGGGTTCGCTGACGGGGCTGTCTTTTGTGTTGTGGATCATGCCGAGGATGAGTCGCCAGAGTCCGGCAACTCCCATGCCGACCCAGATCGCATAGGCGTAGAACGATCCGGCGAATGCGTAGTCGCGTTCACGCGGCTGTCCGGGAGTCTGGTTGAGGTAGATGACGATTGCGATTCCTGTCATGAAGAACAGGAAGAAAACGACCCAGAACTGTTCGATTCCTCTTCTTGAGGTGAATGCCTGCCATCCGAGTCCGATGATTCCCATGATGAGGGGTAGGAGGAAGAAGGCGTTGTGTCCGGCGTTTCCTTCGCCTTCGTCGTAGGGGAGGAGCGACTGGTCGCCGAGTCGGGGGTTGTCGATGAATGGGATTCCGGAGATCCAGTTTCCGTGGTTGACTTCTCCGTTGCCCTGAATGTCGTTCTGGCGACCTGCGAAATTCCACATGAAGTAGCGCCAGTACATGTGGGAGAGCTGATAGTTCATGAAGTAGCGGAAGTGTTCGCCGAAAGTCGGTTTGATTTTAGGTTGTGTTTCGAGCGAGTTTCCGTTGCTGTCCATGTAGGTTGTTCCCTGTACGGTTGTTCCTTTCAGTCCGCCGATCCATTCGCTGTAGGCCTGCCGGTGGTCAGCTTCGCCGCTATAGATTCGTGGGAAGAGGGCGTTGAGCTCGGGAGTCATTACATATTCCTTGTGCTCACCGTACATGTAGTATTCATCCTTGTCGGATTCGGATGTCTTGACTTTCTTGGCGTACTGGTCCTGACCGCTTTTGACGATCGGCGAGCCGGATTCGTCGCGGACGGGCTGTGATTCCATTGTCTCGCCGTAGAAGAGGGGTCTGTCGCCATACTGCTCACGGTTGAGGTAGTTGGAGAGTGAGAAAACGTTGTCGGGGGCGTTCTGGTTCATGGGTGTGTGGGCCGATGAACGGATGAGCAGAAGCGCGTAGCTTGAGTAGCCGACGAAGATTACGAGAATGCTGATGGCGGCTATGTTGAGGATTCTGATGGGAAGCTGTCGGGTCTTGAAGAGGTAGACGGCAAGGGCAGCTGTCAGGATGAGGAGCGGCCAGATGCCGTGTCCGATCCAGAAGACTCCGGAGAGGAATGTGCTGATGATGAATGACAGTCTGATTCTCATCAGGTTGTTCTGGCGATATAGCTCGAATATTGTCCAGCAGAAAGCGGCGACGAGAACGAACGAGTAGATGAGCGCTCCCATGTTGAAGGAGAATCCGAGGTCGTTGACGAAGAACAGCTCGAATTTCTGTGCCATCTTGATGAATCCGGGGACGAGTCCGTAGAGGATCAGTCCGACGATAACGAATGAGATCATCAGGGCGATGAGCGATCCTTTGCCGGTCGGGGCGGCCCATTTTCTGTAGTAGACAACGAGAACGATCGCGGGGATGCAGAGGAGGTTGAGCAGGTGGACTGCGATCGAGATGCCGATAATGTAGGCAATGAGAATGAGATATTTGTCGCTGTGGGGGAGGTCGGCTCTGTTTTCCCATTTCAGAATGAGCCAGAAGACGAGAGCGGTGCAGAAGGAGGAGAATGCGTAGACTTCACCTTCGACGGCTGAGAACCAGAAGGTGTCGCTCCAGGCGTACATGAGCGCTCCGCAAAGTCCGGAGCCGAATATGACGAGCATTTTCAGCGGGGAGACTTCTGTCGCGTCGTCGCTGACAATGAGTTTCTTGACGAGGTGGGTGATCGTCCAGAACAGCAGCAGGATCGTGGCGGCGCTGAGCAGTCCGGACATCAGGTTGACCATGAAGGCCACTTTGGTTACGTCGCCGAAGGCGAAATTGGTGAAGAAACGTGCGGTGAGCATGAAGATCGGGTTGCCCGGCGGGTGTCCGATTTCCAGTTTGTAACCCTGAAGAATGAATTCAGGACAGTCCCAGAAGCTTGCGGTCGGCTCGAGGGTGAGGATGTAGGTCACGGCCGCGATCAGAAAGCAGAGCCATCCTATTGAATTGTTGAGAATGTTGTAACGTCTCATGCGCAGAAAAGTGCAGGTAGTTTCGATTGATTACGTTTTGAAATCTGCCTTATAAGGCAATTAATTCGCAAAGATAGTGTTTTTTGAGTTTATATCTTCAGATAAAGTCTGAATTTAACATGGATAAACATAATTAGGGCGGTTGAAAGTGTTCTTTTGTTTATTCTCTCAAAGGTCTTTTTCGGTTCTTTCAGAAGATTTTCTCGGTCACGATGCCCGCATCGCTCCCTGCGTCAATCTTCAGAAATCTCCCGAAAAAACCTCTCTGAGAGAATAAAGTTAAATCCAGACTTTATCTGAGAGTGTCTGAATTTAACATGGATAAACATAATCAGGGCGGTTGAAAGTGTTCTTTTATTTATTCTCTCAAAGGTCTTTTTCGGTTCTTTCAGAAGATTTTCTCGGTCACGATGCCCGCATCGCTCCCTGCGTCAATCTTCAGAAATCTCCCGAAAAAACCTCTCTGAGAGAATAAAGTTAAATCCAGACTTTATCTGAGAGTGTCTGAATTTAACATGGATAAACATAATCAGGGCGGTTGAAAGTGTTCTTTTATTTATTCTCTCAAAGGACTTATCGGGTTCTTTCTGCCGAGCCGTCGAAGACGAAGACGGACGAGGCGGGGAGTGTGACTGTCAGGCGAGTGTCGGGGCTGATGGGGGCGTATGTAGCGAATCCGTTCAGTTCATTCTGCACTTTGAAAGCGGGAGTGAACGAGACCGGGGTGTTGTCGTAGGCCGGGATGTCGAGCGCTTCGCGGAGGGTGAATGTGAAGGTTGCGGTGGAAGCCGAGGGGTTGCGGAGGGCGAGAGTCGCTTTTGTGCCGTTCCATGAAGCCCATCCATAGACGTTGGCTTTTGAGCCGTCCCAGGGGTTTCCACCGACCCAATGGATGTCGGGAAGTACGTCGGCGTTCTTTTCCTGCCATTTTATGCATTCGGCGAGATCGGCCCATAGTGCGCCGTTGTTGATGCTGTTGAGTAGTTTTGCGTCGCAGTAGAGTTCGACCATTCCGGATCCGCAAGCGAAGGCGCAGCGCATTTCGCGGACAATGCCCTCATAGTTCATCGTTTTCGAGACGTCGCCTTTTTCGGTCAGTATGAATCCGTGGGTCATGAGGGTGTTGATCGGACAGAGGGGAGAGTTCCGGACGAAGTTCTGATAGACAAGGCGGTCGCGATATGTGATCCAGCGTTCGCGGTCGTCGCCCTGATCGCCAATAGTGGCCCAATCGGCTTCCTGACGCCAGACGGCATCCGTGAAGTGGAACCAGAAAGGTGAGGCCCATGTGCCGACGGTTGTGTTGAAGAACATGTCGGGGCGGATTTTGCGGACCTGAGTCAGAATGTCGATTATGCCTTCGGCGTTTTCCTCGCCGGTGGTTCCGTCGTCCGGTCCTACGGAGCTGAATTGTGCGGATATGCCGTCGAGTTTGAAGAAGTTGAAGTCGTAGTTGTCGACCATGTTCCGGCAAGCGTCGAGAAACACTTTGTAGTAGGCGGGGTTGCTGAGCTGCATTCCGCCTTTTCCGGCCCAGAAACCGCGACGCAGTTCTCCTGAGTTGCCGTAGCCTCCGACTGGACCGAGCCATGTGCCGGTTCCGGAGTTGATGGCCGCAGCGGCGTCGTTGGGTTCGCGGAATCCGTCAGGGAAGTTTTTGTTGAAGGTCCATGTCCCGTATTCGTCCCATCCGTCGTCCCAAACGAATGATTTGATGTTGGCTCCATGTTTGTCGTAGAGGTTGGTACGCCAGTGGTTGACGACGTCAACGCATTCGTCAGATGTCATGTGGGCTGCGTAGTCGGGCGAGTTGTTGCGGTCGATGTTGAGTTCGTACCAGGAGTTGTATATCGGGAATGCTCGCCAGGGCACGGCGCGTTCGCGTTCGCTGTAGGCGAGGACCGAACGACGGGCTTGTCCCGGGGCAATGAGTCCGATGACCGAGCTGATTTCCCATGTTTTGCCTTGCAGAAGTGTCGTGTGGCGGCTCCAGAGTCCCTGGATGGAGCGGAGGTCGGAGTTGTCGGGCGGCATCCTTTCGACGGAGTTGATTCCGGTCGGGGTTTCGAGTCCGGCGAACAGTCTGTCGGAGGCGAGGATAGCGCCTCGGGTGTTTCCGACAACGGCGGGTGCGAGTTCGGCGGGTATGGTGTAGGACATCGGGATGATGTTGTGCATTTCGACGTCGTTGTTTGCGGTGATGGCAAGCGTGGTTCGGATGTAGTGGGAGCCGTCGCGCAGGATGGCTTTCCAGTCGAATTCGAGGTCGCCGTAGGTCAGTCTGGCGTAGATGCTCTGGCCGTCGAGTTTCTCGGACGCGACAGTCGCATCCGGATTTCCGGTCAGGGCGGTGTGTCCCCACTCGGTTACGGTCATTTCGGATGCGGGGACAGTCGTTGTCCCGTCGCCAAGTGTTATGGTGAAGATTTCCGAACCGCTTTTCAGTCCGAGTTCGGGGCAGCCTCCGAATGTGATTCTGTTGTCGTTGTTGACGAAGGATGCGTTGAGCAGTCGGTTGCTCAGTGTCAGCGTGCCGTCGGATTGAGACAGAGAGGCGGCGCCTGCCTGCTGCTGCTGAGGGAAGAAGACGGCCTGAGCAGATGCTCCATTGGGTTGGAACATACTCGACGTGGCTAGCAGACAGAGGGATATGAGTATTTTCTGCAGAAAGGAGGGCGTTTGCATGTGGTTTTTAATGGTTGATTAAAGTTGTTGTTTGGATTATTCTACAAAATTAAAAATAAAAATACAAATAATAAGTTGAAAGCAAGAGTGTGGTGGCGGGCTGTCATTCGGTCGTTCCGGAAACGATGTGTTTTATTCTCTTAATGAGGCTGGTTTACCGGAGGATGGGCCAGGGAAATTGGCGCAGCCGGGTGATGAGGTGTTTCTCGCGGCCGGAGCAATATGTGTCGCAGAGGCTGTGGAAGGCGGGTGAGTGGTCGGGGTGGGTCAGATGGGCCAGTTCGTGGTTGATGATGAATGTGCGCAGGTCGGGGGGCAGGAATATGAGCAGCGCGGATAGCCGTATGCGACGGGTGTTCCGGTAGCAGCATCCGAGTACTCCCCTGCCCTTTCCGATCTCCCATCTGACCGGCGGGATTCCGAGTTCGCCGGCTCTGGCCGCGGCAAAGGGGATCAGCCGGGGTGCGAGGTGGACGGCAATGGCTATCAGCGAATCGCTGATCGTCTTTGCGGTCAGTGGGTCGGAGAAGTCTGTGCAGGGGGGAAGGGCTATGGAGAAGCCGCCGGCGGTCCGGCTGATTGCGGGGCGATTGCGGCTGTCTGAGCTGATGATGGTTATCTCGCCTTCGGGGATGACGCATGTCCAGCCGAATCGGTAGCGTGGGGCTGTGGAACGGCCGGGGGTGTTTCTGAGGCGCGGGAGGAGTCCGGCGATCGCTTTGCGGACGTCCTTTTCGTCGGCGCCGCGGGGTACGGATGCGAGCAGTCGGCCGTCGGATGTCCGACGCAGGCGCAGGCGTACGGAGTTGGTGCGGGGAGTGATGGAGACGGTAATGCCGTTGTCGAACGTCATTGTGGTGGCTGCAAGCAGTTGGGTCATGTGAGGCGGTGGAGGGGGTTACTCTGCCCAGTGGAGTTTATGGCGGAGGGAGTGGATGAATGATTGTTCGGGCAGGTGGGCGACTCTGATTTCGAAGTCGGCTTTTTTCAGCTCGAGGCGTGTTGTGATGGGGAGCGGGGTGGAGCGTCCGTCGATCGCAAGCATCATTGAGCCGGATCGGGAGCGGCATGTGATCGAGAGGGATATGCTGTCGGGCACGACTAAGGGGCGCATCGAAAGGGAGTGGGCCGCGATTGGTGAGATGACCCAGTCGGAGCATCGGGGCGAGATGATCGGTCCGCCGACGGAGAGATTGTAGCCGGTCGAGCCGGTTGGGGTCGAGACGATGAGTCCGTCGCCGGTGTAGGTTGCGAGCGGTGAGTCTCCTATGGTCGCTTCGATTGTGATCATCGAGGCAGTGTCCTGCTTCAGGATTGCCACTTCGTTGAGGGCGTGTGCGTTGGGCGGCAGAATGGTGTTCGGCGATGTCGCGGAGATCAGGGTGCGCGGTTCGGTCGTGAAGTCGCCTTCGACAATGCGTTGTGTGATCAGTCGGGCGTTTGAGATGTTTGCGGCTGAGAGATAGCCCAGATGTCCGGAGTTTATGCCCATGACCGGGACGCCGCTGCGGCCGATGCGGTTGGCTGTTGTCAGGAATGTCCCGTCGCCGCCGATGCTTATGGCGAGGGTTTCGCCTGGGTCGGCCGGGGGAGCGGACGCCGGTTCTATGGAATCGGCAGTTTGTGGTGCGATGCGTAGGAGGAAGTCGCGGTAGTCTTTTTCAGCGCAGAGTCTAACGCTTCCGGCGGCAGCGATCAGGGCGAGGAGAAAGTCGCGCAGCTCGTCGAGGCGTGAGGACTGGGTGGGATTTCCGTAGAGAAATATGTTTTGCATTGCCGTCGTGATTGGTTTGTTTCCGGAATTGTGGGTCAGATTTCGATGTGCGCCATCAGTTCGCCGATCCGTTCGGCAATTTCCTGCTCCATAAGATCATAGCCGGACCGGATGCTTATCGCAGAGTAGCCGTAGCGTTCGAGCGAGCGTCTGACCGCACCGGCATCGCGGTGGCTTACGCGCAGGTCGACAATGATCTCGCCGGAGGGGAGAGTCTCGGATGTCACGTTGAGGTTCAGCAGGTGAGCGTCTGCGTCTTCGACGGCGCGGCTTATGCGAGAGGCGCTGTAGTCGCTGCGTGCGCAGGCAACCGAGAGTTCGCAACATTCGGGGTTGGGCGGGAAGAGGCGTTCTTCCGAATGGAAGAAAAGATCAGCGTCAGTTCCGGCGTGATTTTTTTCAAATAATATGCTATCTTTTGAATTCAATCTTTTTTATTTATGTTTTTTCTCCCTAAATTTGTAGTCGGAAATTCGGCGGAATGCAAATTTAGCAATTTTATTTCGAACAATAGCTATATTAGTCTAACGCACGGCCTTGAAACAAGTTTAATTAACTTACTGATGTTTTTCACTCAGCGAGGCTTGGTTCTGCCGAGGGCATCGAGAGCTGAATTCCATTGAAATACCGATCAGATCCGGATCTCTGACACATTACTAAAACTGTTGCACAACAATGACCCAGTTAAGTGTAAATATCAATAAAGTGGCGACACTGCGCAATGCACGCGGCGAGAATATGCCTGATGTGCAGCTATTTGCCACTGAATGCGAACAGCTTGGCGCTGACGGAATCACTGTCCATCCGCGACCGGACGAACGTCACATCCGTTATGCCGACGTCTATCTTCTCCGTCCGCTTGTCAAGACGGAGTTCAATATCGAGGGTTATCCGTCGCCTGAGTTTCTCGACCTTGTTCTGAAAATCAAGCCGGAGCAGGTCACACTTGTTCCCGATGCTCCGGGCGATCTGACGAGCCACGAGGGATGGGACGTGGAGGCCAACAAGGAGTTCCTCACCAATATTGTCGACAGGCTTCGCGATGCCGGCATCCGCACATCGATTTTTGTTGGAACGGATGTCGACAATATCAAGGCTGCCGCCCGCACGGGAGCCGACAGAGTCGAGCTATATACAAAGCCTTATGCCGATTCCTATCCGGTAGATCCGGAGGCAGCAGTGGCTCCGTATGTGGAGGCGAGCCGCGCCGCCCACAGCGCGGGTCTTGGCGTCAATGCCGGCCATGATCTGAATCTGTCCAATCTCGGCTTTTTCTATCAGAATCTGCCCTATCTCAATGAGGTGTCGATCGGCCATTCGCTGATTTCTGACGCTCTCTATCTTGGTCTGGCAGAGACGATCAGACGATACAAACAATGTCTTAGATAGTGTTTGGATTAAACCGCGTTGCAGATAGAAACATTCTCTTAATTTGATTTGAATTCCAAAACTCTCTAAAGGACTAATAACTAATACTGTCTCTTTTTCATCCTCTTTTAACTCTATGCTTACTCTTTTCGCCTCGATGCAGACCCAGACAATGGATGTCACCGCCAGCGTAGCCGATACCGTCGGCGAAGTGGCTGGAACCGCGACCGCTTCAGTTCAGAACGCAGCTCCGGCAGTTGCCGACGCAATCAGTGCCGCTCCGGTGGTCGAAACCCTATCGTTCTGGGATCTTTGCCTTAAGGGCGGTTTCATCATGATTCCGCTGGCTTTACTTCTGATTGTTTCGATCTATGTCTTCTTCGAACGCTGGATTGCCATTCATTCGGCTGCGAAAGAGGATGATACGTTCATGAAGCGCATCAAAGACTGCATTCTCGAAGGCGATCCGGAAGCTGCGATGACTCTGTGTAACCGCACGAATACTCCATATTCACGCCTGATCCTCAAGGGAATCACCCGAATCGGACGGCCGATGAATGATGTTCTTGTCGCAATCGAGAACACGGGTAACATCGAGGTCGCCAACCTCGGACGCCGTCTTCCCTGGCTCGCGACAACGGCTGCGGGAGCACCGATGCTCGGATTCCTCGGTACGGTCTGGGGTATGGTACAGGCTTTCTATAACCTTGCAAAAGCGGGTTCAAGCGCCAATATCGATGTGCTTGCGGGAGGTATCTATCAGGCTCTGGTCACGACAGTTGCCGGTCTGGTAGTCGGCATTGTGGCTCTTTTTGCCTACAACTATCTGGTTGCCAGCATTAACGGCGTGATGAACTCGCTTGAGTCCAAGACTATGGAGTTCATGGACCTTCTTAACGAACCGGCCTAAGCACTCCCGAATCAAACACTCTCTAAAAAATCCGAGCAATGGCACTTAAACGTCAATATGACATGACGTCGCTCTTTTCGATGGCTTCGATGACAGACGTCATATTTCTGCTTCTGATCTTCTTTATGGTCACGAGCACGTTCGTTTTTCCGACAGCACTGGAGGTCAATCTGCCGCAAAGCTCCGAACAGACGGCTCTTAAGCCGTCGACCCGGGTGTTTGTCGACAAGAATAAGGTGATCTATGCTTCTTTTTCGGATGATAATTCCGAACCGCAGCCGATGAATCTCAATCAGCTCGTCGGGTTCATTCAGACGATGCGCGCTCAGCGACAGGAGGATTTTGTCGCCATTTATGCCGATGAGGAAGTCCCCTACGGAACGCTTGTCGAAATTCTTGACATAGGAGCGAAAAACGGGTTAAAAATGGTGCTCGCCACCAAGCCTGCGCCTTCATCAGCAATGCCTCAATGAACACTATAAGAAGTTATATTGAAAATATTCCGCGTGAGCGCCGCAATGAGATGATTGCCGGTTTGCTGACGCTGCTGCTGTGTGTGGTTGTTGCGCTCATCGTTGGACACTGGACGCTTTCCTACAGCCATTCGGCTCAGCAGACGTGGCCGCCGGCCGATTCCTCGGAGTTGCTTTTCGAGGGTGAATATGTCATGGCGGGTGACGTCCCGGAGCCAGAAGTCCAGACGTCTGACCCTGCGGAGGCGGGTGCTGTTGAAGAGCCTGCTGTCGAGGGCCTTGACCGTGTGGATGAAGGCGAGCCTGCCGAGACTCCCGCTCCGCCTGTCGTTTCGGAGAAGAGCTCTCCGATGCAGGTAGCGAAGCCGAAGCCGGTGGAGAAGCCCGGACCGTCGAAGGCTGAAATAGAGGCGCAGAAGGCGCGTGAGAAGGCGCGCGAGGAGACGCAGCAGAAGATTGCCGGTCAGATGAAGTTCGGCTCTAACAGTTCGTCGGGCAAATCTGCGGGCAAGAGCGGCACTACTGACGGCAGCGCATCGAGCGGCAGTCTGTCGGGTGCGCCCGGCTACAGTCTGTCGGGACGCAGTCTCGCCTATTGGGAGATGCCCGCTAAGACGGCTCCTAACGGAACGGTCACGGTGCGTGTGGTTGTCAATCAGCAAGGTAAGGTGATCGAAGCTTCTGTTGCTTCGTCGAGCGGTGCGGCTGCTTCGGACCAGGTCCGTCAGGCATGTGTGGCTGCAGCCAGGAAGTCGCAGTTTTCTGTCAGCCTTGATTCGCCGGCTCGTCAGTCGGGTACGATTACTTATAAGTTTGTTGCCAAGTAATCAGGCTTTTCCAACACTTTTCTGACTTTTTTCCGCAGATCCGAGGGTTACGAAGATGACGCCGAGGAGAATGAGTGCGGTCGCTCCCAGTTTTGTCCAGCCGAATTCCCCTACTCCCAGCCATACGGCGGCGATTGCCGCGAAAACGGGCTGCAGGTAGTTGTAGACGCTGACGACTGTCGGCTTGAGGGATCTCTGTGCGAACGGGATCGCAAGGTAGCTGAGGCATGTCGAGAAGATGATGATGAATGCGAGCGAAAGCCATGTCGAGGATGGGAGCTGGGTCCAGGCGATGTCAGTCAGTGTGAAGCTGCAGCATGGCACGTAGGTCAGCGCGGAGATGAAGAACATCCATTTCATCAGAGTGAACGGAGCGTAGCGTTTCGTCAGTCCGATGAGATAGACGTAGTAGACGGCAGCGCATATCTGTGCGGCGAGGCAGAGGGAGTCGCCGAGCAGCGGATTGGAGGCGATCGCTCCCGCTCTGTTTCCTCCGACAAGAAGGATGACGCCGGCCATACCGATTATGACTCCCGTCATTTTCCGCCTTGTGATCGGAAAGCGGAGTGCGACTGCTGCCAGAATCATTGTGATCATCGGTGTTGTCGATGACATGACGGCACAGTCGATCGGGTTTGTATAGCCTATGCCGAGGATGAACAGTCCCTGGTTGGCGCTGATCATCAACAGGGATGCGAGAAGCAGTCTGAGGCGGTCTGACGGTGCGATTTTCTCGCGCGGCGCAAGCGATGCCGGCAGAATGAGGCTCAGCATGAAGAAGAGCAGAGCGGCTCCTCCAATGCGGATGACGGAGAGGGCGAGCGGCGAAATTTCACCCTGTAGCAGTATGTTTTTTGAGACGGGCGACATCAGTCCCCACGATATATTTGCAAGAAGCAGAGCCATGTGGCCCTGCTTCGAGTTGGCGTTTGTGTCGCAGTGTCTTATTGTCTGAGGTTCCATTCAAAGCCGTTTTTGGTGTCTTTGACGTCAAATCCGATTGCGTTCAGGCGGTCGCGGATAAGGTCGCTTGTGGCCCAGTCTTTTTTCGCTTTGGCTTCGGAGCGGATCTGCATCAGCAGGTCGACGGCGTCTTCAAATGGTTTCAGCGCGGTCGATCCGTCGGTTTCCGCTGCCGCGGTCTCGCTTCTGATTCCGAGGATTTCGGTCAGGAAGGTGTCGAAGATCGATTTGAGGCTGTCGATGTCGTTCTGCGATGCCTTTAAAGAACCGTCGTTGATTTTGTTGACGATCGAGCATGCCTCGAAGAGATGCGAGAGGAGGATGGGTGTGTTGAAATCGTCATCGAGGGCTTCGTAGCATTTTGCTTTGAGGGCTTCAGTGTCGACGCAGTCTGTTTCGGATGAGGGTTTGAGCGTCTGGAGTCTTCTGACGCCGTCATTCATCCTCTGAAGGGCCTTTTCGGCGCCCTGCAGGGCTTCGTTGCTGAAGTCGACGGTGCCTCTGTAGTGGGCCTGGAGAATGAAGAATCGGATGGTCATCGGCGAGTAGGGCTGCGTCAGCAGTTTGTGGCTTCCTGTGAAGAATTCGTCGAGGGTGATGAAGTTGCCCAGCGATTTGCCCATTTTCTGGCCGTTGATGGTGATCATGTTGTTGTGCATCCAGTAGTTTACGGAGTCTTTACCGTTGTGGGCGACAGACTGGGCGATCTCGCATTCGTGGTGGGGAAATTTGAGGTCCATGCCGCCTCCGTGGATGTCAAAGGGAGAGCCGAGATATTTTTCGCCCATTGTCGAGCATTCGAGATGCCAGCCGGGGAAGCCGTCGCTCCAGGGCGAGGGCCATCGCATAATGTGTTCGGGTGCGGCTTTTTTCCAGAGGGCGAAATCGGCGGGATTGCGTTTTTCCTGCTGGCCGTCGAGTTCTCGTGTGGCAGAGAGCAGTTCGTCGATGTTTCGGCCGGATAGTTTTCCGTAGTTGTGGTCCCGGTTGTATTTCGGAACGTCGAAATAGATCGATCCGTTGCTTTCGTAGGCGTAGCCTGCGTCGAGGATCGTCTTGATGTATTCAATCTGCTCGATGATGTGGCCGGATGCGTGGGGTTCGATCGAAGGCGGAAGCACGTTGAGCCGCTCCATCGCTTTGTGGTAGCGGTTGAGATAGTACTGGACGACTTCCATCGGCTCGAGGCTCTCGAGGCGGGCTTTTTTTGCAATCTTGTCCTCTCCTTCGTCTGCGTCATGCTCGAGGTGGCCAACGTCGGTGATGTTGCGGACGTAGCGCACTTTGTAGCCGAGGTGTGTGAGGTAGCGGTAGACGATGTCGAAGGTGATTGCCGGTCTGGCGTGGCCCAGATGTCCGTCGCCGTACACGGTCGGACCACACACGTACATGCCCACTCTGCCTTCGTGGACAGGTCTGAAAGTTTCTTTCTGGCGGGAGAGTGAGTTGTAGATGGTCAGATTGTTTGATTTCATCGAGTAGTTGAGTGGGAGGGGTGTTTGTTGGAGTGTTGTAGGGCTTTCTGTTCAAGCCGCCGAGGCTGAGCCGGATATTTCAGTCAGACTCAGCCTCACGGTTTATAATAAGGTTGTCATTAAGCGTTGCCGCCCATGATGAAGGGGTTGGGCAGTTCGCCGTTGCCACCCTGGGGAGCTGCTTTGGGAAGTTTGCGTTCGATTTCGCCGAAAGTTGCTTCGTATTTCTTCACGTTGTCGTTGAGAGCCATGAGGAGGTTTTTGGCGTTTTCGGGAGTCATGATGATGCGTGACTGAACCTTTGCCTGCGGCATGTTGGGAGCGACAGTGATGAAGTCGATGAAGAATTCAGCGGGTCCGTGAGTGAGAACGGCGAGGTTAGAGTAGATTCCTTTTGCAACTTCGGGAGTGAGTTCGATTTTGAGTTCGGTCGGAGCGTTTTTCTTATTTTCCATTTTGTTTGTTTTTTATTGGGTTAATTGGATTGATTTATATTTCAGAGGTTTTGAATGTGTAGACGTAGTCTGAGCTCTGGTGGTTGTTGATGTGGAGGCGGATTTCCTTCTTCGTACGGCGGAGCGACTGGATGTTGATCGAGACGGCTCCGGTAGTGCCGATTGATTCGGTTTTCTCAGCTTCTGTGATCAGGTAGAGTTCGGCAATGTCGTCGGTCGAAGTCTGGGTGTTGAGAAGGCATTTCCATGTGCGGGTTTCGGCTCTTTCGATCGATGCGGCGATGTTGATATAGTCGCCGATCGGATAGATCGATGTGATGGAAAATGCTTTGTAGTCGAGCTTGCAGTCGGATGCAGGTGCGTCGTCGGGGGTGACTGTCGAGACGGGATAGACGCTTGCGAGGGATATTTTGACCGGCAGGTTGGTGTCGACAGGATAGTTCATGAGGTAGTTGAGATAGACGCGGCTTCCGACGGGATATTTTTCCGGGTCGAGAATCGAGGAGTCGGTTGTGTAGAGCGTTACGAGTCCTCCGGTTGAGGTTTCAACCTGGAAGTTGGCGCCGCCGGTTGTGTAGCCGGTGAGAACGGCGAAGTCGGATGCGGTGGTAGTGCCTGAGGGTTCGTCGTTGCTGAGGCATGAAGCGAGGCTGAATGTCATCACGAGGATGAGGAGTCGGGATAGAATCTGACTGGTTTTCATTGTCTGGTCAATGTTTTTCTATTTTGGGGATTTTGTGAATGAGGATTCGTCGACGGGGTTTTTATCAGAGGGAGAAACTGAAGGCTGACTGTCCGGCCTGGACGGCGAGGTTGACGGTCATTGTGCGGAATGAGGTCGTTTCGCGGAGCGAGGTAATGTCGATCGAGATGGGGTAGAGTTGTGTTTCGGGGTCGTTTTCCGAAGTCGAGTCGTCGATGATCTCGCTGGTCAGGTAGAGCTGGAGGTTGTCGGTGTCGGTTGCTGTCTTGTCGTAGCGGCAGATGAATTCGCGCTCTCTGGCGTAGGGGAGCCGGATCAGGAAGTTGATGAAGTTGCCTCCGCGATAGTGCTG
>JAIDJZ010000283.1 GCA_029051965.1 Paramuribaculum sp.
TCCTTCTTCAACTCGCGGAATTCGCTCAAAAAATCCTCTCAGCCTTAATTTGATTTAAATTCAAACACTCTCTAAAATCTTTTATACAATCTGCTGCTTCTTTTCTGCCGCTTGCGGATTGTCGATCAGTCGAATATCTCGATATTCTCCTTCCCTCCGCACCGGAATCGGCTAAAAAAATAAGCTCGCATATTGTATAAATTAAATTTGAACACTTACTTAACACGGGAGTTTCGGATTTAGTTTCTTAAACCATTTCTGAATTGAGGGAAAATTGCTAAATTTGCCATTGACATGCCGGAGTGTGGGAACGCACAGCGTCCGGGATGCCGAAGTGAAACCAGCCGGTGGTGTCGGTCGGCCGAAGACCGGCGGGAGCGAAAATTCTCAAAGAAAACGTTATGTCGAAATATCAACTTGACAATCTTGACAGAAAGATACTTAAAAAACTGTCGGCCAATGCGCGGCGTCCGTTTCTGGAGATCGCGCGCGAATGTAATGTGTCGGGGGCCGCGATCCATCAGCGTGTTCAGAAGCTGACGGCAGCCGGAGTGTTGCGTGGCTTCGAGTCGCTTATCGCGCCAGAGGCAATGGGTTATGACACGTGTGCCTACGTGGGATTCATATTGAGCGATCCGTCGGATTTCGACCGTCTGCCGCTTGAGCTGAAGAAGATTCCGGAGGTTGTCGAAGTGCACTACACAACCGGCAAGTATGACTTGCTGGTTAAGCTCTATGCGCGCAACAATGTCCATCTGCTGGAGCTTATCCACGGTCGTCTGCAGGCACTTGGGGCCGGCCGCACGGAGACGCTGATTTCTTTCCGGGAGGAGTTCCGGAGGCCTGTGCCGATATGTGATGAAGTAGTTTTCAAAAACCCATCGGAATAAGAGAGTGTTTACAGCACACTCGCCATCCGGCAGAAAAATATCAGGCGCCGGCAAAATTTTGAATTTTGACGCAACGCCCCCCAAAAAACAGTTTTTAGAAAAATGGATGTGGATTATAGCATTTTAGCTGATGCGGCCGAGGAGATGGCGCGTCAGGCCGGCGCGCGGTTGCTGGATTTTTTTCGTTCGGCTCATCTGCATGTCGAGACAAAGCTGAATGAGAGCGATATTGTGACGGAGGCTGACAAGGCGTCAGAGGAGGTTATTCTCAGGATGATTTCGGAGCGTTTTCCGACGCATTCGGTTCTGTCGGAGGAGTCGGGAGAGACTGCCGGCGAGTCGGATTACCGCTGGGTCATCGATCCTCTCGACGGGACAACGAATTTCCGCAGCGGTCTTCCTTTTTTCTCGGTTTCGATCGGGATTGAACACCGAGGGGAAACGGTGGCCGGAGTTGTCTATGCTCCGCGGATGAACGAGATGTTCCGCGGGGTGAAGGGCTGTGGCGCGACGCTGAACGGCGACAGGATCGGCTGTTCGTCGATCGCTACGCTCGACCGCGCGGTCGTGGCAACGGGATTTCCGGTTGACAAGAGTGTCACGGCTGACAATAATCTCGATAATGTCGGGCGGCTGCTTCCCCGCATCCGCGGCCTTCGCCGGCTTGGATCGGCGGCGATCGACATCTGTTATACGGCAGCCGGCTTTCTTGACGGTTACTGGG
>JAIDJZ010000284.1 GCA_029051965.1 Paramuribaculum sp.
TTTGCCTTCAATGCCGGCGTGGAGATTTTCGACTTTAAGAAGCTGTTGGTTCATTTATATTGAGAGGATTATGTTGTCAGAGGATTTCTTGTAATAGTGGGTTGGATTGGTCTGCGGGCGTTGTCTCAGCCGACAGATCCTTCGAGCGTCAGAGCGAGGAGTTTCTGAGCTTCGACGGCGAATTCCATCGGGAGTTTGTTCATGACTTCCTTTGCATAGCCGTTGACGATCAGTCCGACGGCCTCTTCGGTCGGGATTCCGCGCTGGTTGCAGTAGAACAGCTGGTCTTCCGATATTTTCGAGGTCGTTGCTTCATGTTCGATGACGGCAGTGTCGTTGAGAGCGTCGATGTAGGGGAATGTGTGTGCGCCGCAGTGGGAGCTGAGCAGGAGGGAGTCGCACTGTGTGTAGTTGCGGCAACCGTCGGCGTTTGGGGCGACTTTGACGAGCCCGCGGTAGGAGTTCTGGCTGTGTCCTGCAGAAATACCTTTAGAGACGATTGTCGAGCGGGAGTTGCGGCCGAGGTGGATCATTTTTGTCCCGGTGTCGGCCTGCTGGTAGTTGCGGGTGACAGCGACGGAGTAGAATTCGCCAACGGAGCCTTCGCCGGCAAGCACGCAAGAGGGATATTTCCACGTGATGGCCGATCCGGTTTCGACCTGAGTCCATGAGAGTTTGCTCCGGTCGCCGCGGCATAGTCCTCGTTTTGTCACGAAGTTGTAGACGCCTCCGCGCCCTTCGGCGTCGCCGGCATACCAGTTCTGAACAGTCGAGTATTTGACTTCAGCGCGGTCTTCGACAATGATTTCGACGATTGCGGCGTGGAGCTGGTTTTCGTCGCGCATCGGCGCGGTGCAACCTTCGAGGTAGCTGACGTAGGAATCGTCGTCGGCAACGATTAGTGTTCTTTCAAACTGACCGGTTCCGGCGGCGTTGATGCGGAAGTAGGTGCTCAGTTCCATCGGGCAACGTACGCCTTTCGGGATGTAGACAAACGAGCCGTCGGAGAATACGGCCGAGTTGAGGGCCGCATAGAAGTTGTCGCGGTAGCTGACAACCTTGCCGAGGTATTTTCTGACCAGATCGGGATAGTCCTTTACAGCTTCCGAGATCGAGCAGAATATGATTCCGAGTTCGGCGAGTTTTTCGCGATGTGTCGTCTTGACGCTGACGGAGTCCATGACGGCGTCGACGGCCATTCCGGCGAGCGCTTTCTGTTCGGCCAGCGGAATACCGAGGCGGTTGAACGTGTCGATCAGTTCGGGATCGACTTCGTCGAGGCTCTTCGGGCCTTCCTTTTTCTTTGGGGCGGCATAATAGCTTATCTCCTGAAAGTCGATGGGTGGGATTTTCAGGTGTGCCCATTCGGGAGGTGTGAGCGTCAGCCAGTGTCTGAACGCTTTCAGTCGGAATTCAAGAAGCCATTCGGGTTCGCCTTTGGCGTTCGAGATGAATCTGACGGTCTCTTCCGACAGTCCTTTCGGGAGGATGTCGGTCGGGATGTCGGTGGTGAAACCATATTTGTAGTCGCCTTGAGTCACTTCGCTGATGACATCGGCTTGGCCGTTGCCTTCGGGAGTGTTTGCGGGCTTACTGTCTGAATATTTGTTTACGTCCATGATGGATAAACAGAATTAGGATGCTGAAAGTTGTAGAAAACCGAGGAGTTCCGGAGCCAGGCCGGCAACAAATCCGCCGATACCGGTCGTGTCTCGTGCCAAAGCGCTTGAGGGGGCGATGAATTTAGCGCAATTGACAAAGAAACTGATGACAAGGCCGCTTTTGAGGAGCATGAAGATTGCTCCGGCAAGAGAGTCCAGGAATCCGAGACACAGTTTCCGGCCGATGTATCTGACGGTTCTGGCAAATAGCCAGACGCCACCCCAGACGATCAGGAAGAGAAGGATGTGTCCGACGCATTCCGCGGTCCATTTTGTCATAAGAGCCTGTGCCGGGTCTGACGGCTGGTCTTTCCCGCCGAAAAGGTTCATCAGGATTGCGGAAACGGCGTCGCCAAAAAGATGGCAGGCCGCAATGGCGAGCGCGAATGCCAGAAGCGATCCGAGCTGCACGACGATTCCGCGTCTGTAGCCCCAGATTGCCGAGAGGACCAGAATAATGAGTATTATGATGTCGGTCGTTGACATAGATATTGATTACTAAGCAGACTGCAAATTTAAACATTTTGGGATAGATAGCCAATCTTGTCGGGGAAAAAGGTTGCGAAGCCGAGCGAGGAGGCCGTTTTTTTTGTTGGAGACCGGATAAATAAGTAAGAGTTCAAATTTAAACGATAGTAAGTGAACGAAAATCTTTTATACAATCTGCTGCTTCTTTTCTGCC
>JAIDJZ010000285.1 GCA_029051965.1 Paramuribaculum sp.
GGGCGTAGGTGCTCAGGGAGGCAGCCTCGAAGAAGTCGTAAAATACGGAATGATCGACGACTGTGGACTCCTTGTCAACTCCTCGCGCGGCATCATCTACGCCTCCAACGGCGAAGACTTTGCCGAAAAAGCCGGCATCGAAGCCCGCAAGCTCCGCGACCAGATGGCCGCCTTCCTCAATTAACCCATCATCGGAGGGGGCAAGTCCCCCTCCGCTTAATTCCATATGGAGACATCCGCTTTCGACATTCCTGATTCACAGCTCACGTCTGATCGGACGCTTCGACTCATATATGAATCAGGCCGGGGATATTGCCGCATCTACTCGACCGTCAGACAAGGACGTCGAATCGCCTTGAAAGTCCTCAAGCCGGAATATCTCGACAGCACCATACACCGCGATCTGCTCCGCAAGGAATACGAAATCGGCCACTCCCTCTACCATCCCAACATAGCCTCCACTCTCGGATTCGAGGAGATCGACGGCCTCGGACCGGCCATTGTAATGGAATTTGTAGATGGCATTACGCTTGAGGAGCACATCTCCTCTAACGGGACGATGGAACGTGATGCCGCAATGGCCGTTACGGAGCAGATCTGCGATGCGCTTGCCTATCTGCACTCTCATCAGCTGCTTCATCGCGACCTGAAGCCGGCCAACATCATGCTTACACACTCCGGACGCTATGTGAAGCTGATCGACTTCGGACTGAGCGACGGCACCGCCTTCACAAATTACAAATATGCCGGAGGCACTCTCCATTACAGCGCGCCGGAACAGCTTGCCGACGGCGTTGACAATGATCCCCGCGCCGACATCTATTCGCTTGGCGTCATCATGCGGAAGATCTGTAGCGACTGCAGGGGCGGCTACAGGCATACCGCCTGCCGATGCTGCGCGGAAAACCCAGAAGAACGCCCTGCCGACGCTTCGAAAATCCCCGGGATGATCCGACGCTTCGATACGATGCGCCACAGGCGTCTCATCGGGTTCACTGCCGCTGTTGCGGCCCTCGCCGTCGTCGCAGCTCTCGCATTGTTCCGCCCCACTGATCAAAAAACATCCCCTCAACCGATGGCCTACGTAAAAGAACAAGCCGTCGCAGACACAGCAACGCGGATAGTCCACGACACCGTGCGCACCGAATCTCAACCGCTCACCCCTCCGGCACAGACCCCGGCAGTCACCCCCGTCGCTCCACAACCGGCATCTCAGCCTGTCGCACAACAGCCCGCTTCCACCACCGACGAAGACCTGAGCCGGAAGAAAATCGACGCCATGGTGAGTTATGCGAAGAATTACACCCGCTCCGAACTTGAAAAATGGTACACCTCCGACTCCTCCGCATTCGCCCACAACGATTACAGAATTTTCCAGCACCTCGACAAATACGTTGAGAAGCGGTGCGATGGCAACGCAAACGCCATTGCACTTGCAAAACCCATCGTAACCGAAGCAGCCGCATCGGAGATGCGCAAATTCTACGCAGCCCGTCGCGACCGACAGCAGCAATAGGCGGTTTTGAATGTATCGGGCAACCGATACATCTCTCTGACATAAGTAAGTGTTCAAATTTAATTTATACAATATGCGAGCTTATTTTTTTTAGCCGATTCCGGTGCGGAGGGAAGGAGAATATCGAGATATTCGACTGATCGACAATCCGGAAGCGGCAGAAAAGAAGCAGCAGATTGTATAAAAGATTTTAGTTCACTTACTATCGTTTTAATTTGAACACTTACTTAAAAGCTCCCGTCACTTGCCAAATGGCCGCGACGGGAGCTTCCTTTCAGTCGTTGTTCAACGACCTCACGTGTGTTTCTGCATAAGTACCTTATTCGAATACCCTATCTGACATTTGCATCTTGTCAACTTTTTCTCAAGAATGTCGTTTCCTCTCCATCGGCATCTTTCAGCACCAACTCTTCGTCTGATATTGAAACAACCTCCTCAGAGCCGAATCCTTCTTTTTCAAATTCTTCCTTGAACTCTGCAATAGCCGCTTTATATTCCAATTGCGAATCAAAGAAATCCCGATCAACCTCAACAATTAAATTCTTCGTATCGAAATCAAATTTTATGCTGCTTCCGGATATTGAATATGTTCCCGACACTTTAACCCGTCCGAACTGCAGACCTTCATAAATCATCTTACAGTTCAACTCCACTTCATCGGAGTGAAAAGTTAGAAGCATCTTGGTTGTCACAGATTCTCCATTCTCTGTTTCTTTGGTTTCATTATACCATTTTCCCTCCAACAGATCGCGATCAAAAGAAGCTTTCTGATTGCAGCCAATCAGAATCACCGAGAGGCACAAAAACAAAAATAGTTTCCTCGTCTTCATACAATTTAGTTTTTATAGAATTTCAAATAGCGGGAATACAAATCCAAGCGCGCCAACAGATGAGAGTCTGGTTTTGCCCCGATAACGGACAGTAGTCCATGACGCGACACCAAGCGAATGATATTCAGCTGAATTTAACGCAAATGGCGCGGTATAGTACCCGTCAATACCGCTCTGGCGCAATTCTCGATTCTGTTCAGCCACAGCTTCCGTCACGACATCATGCATCTTATTAAAGTGATCGCTTTCAGAAGGATTGGTACACCATAATAATATAGCGGCCGCAATTATCAATACTAACATCACAATTCCGCCGACAACAGAACCATCATCTTCTTCTTTTTTCTCAACGCTTTCAAATTCTTCATTCATAATGTTTTGGTTTTTAAGTAAGTGTTCAAATTTAATTTATACAATATGCGAGCTTATTTTTTTAGCCGATTCCGGTGCGGAGGGAAGGAGA
>JAIDJZ010000286.1 GCA_029051965.1 Paramuribaculum sp.
AATTTGCAGTTGAGATTCAAAAAAAGATTCATTGCCGAACTATGGACAACAAGACAAATCAGAGGCGTCCGGCTTCCCAGCGTCAGCAGCAACAGCTCTATGATTACGGGGGGCGTCAGTTGCCGCGAGACACCGAACTTGAAGAGGCGGTGCTTGGAGCGCTGATGCTTGAAAAAGATGCCTACACGAATGTGTGCGACATACTTAAAGCCGAGAGCTTCTATGAGCCGGCCAACCGGAAGATCTATGAGGCGATTCAGACTCTTGGCGCATCGCAGCAGCCGATCGACATGCTGACCGTCACCGAACAGCTCCGTCTCAACGGGACTCTCGACGAGGTCGGAGGACCGGTTTTTGTCTCGGAACTTACATCGAGGGTCGCTTCGGGAGCTCACGTTGAGTATCACGCCCGAATCGTTGCCCAGAAATACCTCGCACGCGAGCTGATCACGTTCGCTTCCGAGATCGAGAAAAAGGCTTTTGACGAAAGTAATGATGTCGACGACCTGATGCAGGAAGCTGAGGGCCGGCTGTTTGAGATCTCACAGAGAAATGTAAAGAAGGATGTCACGCAGATCGACCCTGTCATCGGCAATGCGATCGACCAGATCCAGGCTGCCGCAAACCGGACTTCGGGTCTGAGCGGTCTCGAGACCGGATTCCACAATCTTGACAAACTGACATCCGGATGGCAGAATTCCGATCTGATCATCATTGCAGCGCGTCCTGCAATGGGTAAGACCGCCTTCGTGCTTTCGATGGCCAAGAACATGGCTGTCAACTACAGCACGCCGGTTGCCATCTTCTCTCTTGAAATGTCTAACCTTCAGCTCGTCAACCGTCTGATCAGTAATGTCTGTGAGCTGCCCGGCGAAAAGATCAAAAGCGGTCAGCTGACGCCGGTCGAATGGGACCAGCTGATGGCACGGATAAAGCACCTCTATGGTGCGCCGATGTTTATCGATGACACGCCTTCGCTATCTATTTTCGAGCTCAGGACAAAAGCACGGCGTCTGGTGAGAGAACATGGAGTAAAGATTCTGATCATCGACTACCTGCAGCTGATGAATGCCTCCGGAATGAAGTTCGGAAGCCGCGAACAGGAGGTCAGCATGATCTCGCGTTCGCTCAAACAGCTTGCAAAGGAGCTGAATATCCCCATTATCGCACTTTCGCAGCTCAACCGAAGCGTCGAGTCGCGCGGCGAAGGAAAGGAGGGGAAGCGACCTCAGCTTTCCGACCTCCGAGAGAGTGGTGCGATCGAGCAGGATGCCGATATTGTCTGCTTCATCCACCGTCCGGAATATTATATGCGTTCGTCGCATGATGCGATGGACCGCGATATCCGCGGGTTGGCCGAGTTTATCGTTGCCAAACACCGTAGCGGTGCCGTCGACGATGTCGAGATGCGTTTCCGCGCTGCGTTTGCCCGTTTTGAGAACTGGACCGAAAATGAGGCTGAAGTCAGCATGGGCTCTGCCGAATCGAAAATAAATGGAGGCGGCGGCTTTGCTGTTGAAAATCCGCTGTCAGGCGATGAGGCAGATTTTCTGACGGCTCCTCCGGGAGAGATGCCCGATTTCTGATCAGAGCTAAGAGCATAAGAGCCGGTTCCCCAATCTTTGTTAACGCTGGGGCGGTCAAGTGTCGTGCAGATGTGTTCGCGCAGTGAGGGAGCAATGCGGTTGCATTGTGACCGAAACAAGCGGACGCAGATGCATGACGATTGGCCGAAGCAAAGGTAATTACTTGCCACGGACAGCTGAGAATAAATATGTCTGTGATGAACACGGGATGAAGCTGAATTAAACG
>JAIDJZ010000287.1 GCA_029051965.1 Paramuribaculum sp.
AGCAATTGCCACATTGCGACTGCCGAAACTTGGCTGAAAGCGCCAAAAAGACTCTTTCTGATGACCTGAAGAATTTCTAAAAGTGAATTTATTTCTTAATTCGTGGTAAAAGTAAACATACTCTTAGATAGTTGCGAAGTCTGCGGCTGCCGGTCGCTACGTCGCCACGTCATTCGAGGTTATAGTCCTTTATCTTGCGATAGAGGGTGCGCTCGGAGATGTTGAGCTCGCGAGCTGTGTCTTTGCGGCGGCCTCCGTTGTTTTCAAGCGCTCGGCGGATTGTCTCGCGCTCTGTTTCTTCAAGAGTGCGTGTCGCGGCCGGAACTTCGGTCTCGAAGGCATTGAAGGGGGGAGGCGTGTCGGCAAGTCTGACGAGGGAAGTTGTGGGGAGCTCGATTGCCTCGACATGGTGGGGCGGCACGGGAGTCTGGGCCGCGGTCTCGGCAGAGTCGAGGCGTCGGTGGAGCCGGTCGATTTCCGACTGCATGCGGAAGATCATGTTGAAGAGGAGTTCGCGTTCCTGTTCGTAGTCGTGGATGTTGCGCGAGGCGACGGCTGTGGTGAATCCGGCTGATGCGGGGAGATATGGTGCGAGATCCTCGCTGTCGATTTTGCTTCCGGCGAGGAACAGCGAGAGCTGTTCGATGACGTTTTTGAGCTGTCGCACGTTGCCGGGCCAGCGGTAGTGGAGAAGGGCTGAGCGGGCCGAGTCTTCGAGCGTCACGGGTGGCATCGAGTAGCGTTCGGAGAAGTCTGCGGCGAATTTGCGCGCGAGCATTGTTATGTCTGCTCCGCGGTCGCGCAGTGGCGGGACGCTGATCTGTACGGTCGAGAGTCGGTAGTAGAGGTCTTCGCGGAAACGTCCGTCGCGGACGGCCTCGAGCATGTCGACGTTCGTTGCGGCGACAACGCGGATGTTGGTCCGCTGTACGGTCGATGAGCCGACTTTGAGGAATTCGCCGGTCTCAAGCACACGGAGCAGTCGCGCCTGGGTTGTCAGCGGAAGTTCGGCGACTTCGTCGAGGAATATCGTTCCGCCGTCGGCTTCTTCGAAATAGCCTTTGCGGGCCGAAACGGCTCCGGTGAATGATCCTTTTTCGTGGCCGAACAGTTCGGAGTCGATTGTGCCTTCGGGGATGGCTCCGCAGTTGACGGCTATGTAGCGGGCGTGTTTGCGCGGAGAGTAGGCGTGGATGATCTTCGGGAAGAATTCCTTACCCGATCCGCTCTCGCCGGTGACGAGCACTGAGAGGTCTATCGGGGCTACCTGTATGGCGCGTGTCACGGCGGCAATCAGCGCCGGAGCGTTGCCGACGATGCCGAAGCGCATCTTGGCCTGCTGGACTTCTGCGGGTATTTCCGGTATGTTTACGGGCATTTAGTCTGTGTTGGTTGAGGTTTAAGCATTGCGGGCCGGAGCCGACATCTCGCCGCATATCGGAACGGCAAGGCGCTGGCGCACTTCCTCGTCGGAGAGGCCCTGGCCGAAGAGAAACATCATTTTCGTGATGGCTGCTTCGGTCGTTATGTCGAATCCGGGAACCACTCCTGCCGCGAGCATGGCGTCGCTGGCGGCATAGAGTCCCGGGACGACGCTTCCTCCGACACACTGGGTCACATTCATGACTGTCAGTCCGCGGTCGCATGCCTGTCGCAGTTCGTTGCAGAACCACGGATTTGTCGGTGCGTTTCCGGCGCCGAACGATCGGATGACGACGCCTTTTGTGTCGGGTGTTGCCAGTGCGTGGGCGAAGACTTCGCGGCGCAGCCCGGGATAGAGGTCGATGACACAGATCCGGTTGTCGAGTCCGTAGTGGACTTTGAAGGGCTCGTCGTTGTGGAGTCTGTAGAGGGAGTCCTCGTGGAAGTTGATGCCGAGCCCGATTTTTGCCAGTTCGGGGTAATTATGGCTTTTGAATGCGTTGAAGTTGTCGGCCGACCGTTTCGTCGCGCGGTTTCCGCGCCAGAGATAGTTCTCGAACAGGATGGCGACTTCCTGGACCATTGGGCTGCCGTGGCGGTCGGTTGCGGCGGCGATCTGTACGGCGGTGATGAGGTTCTCTTCGCCGTCAGTGCGCACTTCGCCGATCGGCAGCTGCGAACCGGTGATGATCACCGGTTTGCGCAGGTTTTCAAGCATGAATGAGAGTGCCGATGCGGTGTAGGCCATTGTGTCCGTTCCGTGGAGCACTACGAAACCGTCATAGAGATGATAGTTCGTTTCGACAATTCTGGCGATTTCCTCCCAGTGCTGCGGGCACATGTCGCTGGAGTCAATCGGAGGATTGAACGAAAAGTTGTCGATGACATAGTTGAGCATCTTGATTTTGGGCACGTTGTCGATCAGATGGTCGAAGTCAAACGGCTGTAGGGCTTCCGTTTCCGGGTTTTCTATCATGCCGATTGTTCCGCCGGTGTAGATCAGCAGTATCCGTGGCCTTCTTGGGCTCGATGATTTCATAGGCTGCAACGGGGGAGGGAATGGGGGATGTTATTTGATTTGTGCGCCGGGAACGACCGGTGTGGCGGGGGTGATGAGCGCGAGCGATCCGTCGGCGTTTTCTGCCGAGAGGATCATTCCCTGCGATACGATTCCACGCAGTTTGCGCGGCGGGAGATTGGCGATGAAGCAGACCTGCTTGCCGACGAGCTGTTCGGGCGCATAGTGTTTGGCGATGCCTGAGACGATTGTGCGCTGTTCGATTCCGTCGTCGATGAGGAAGCGCAGGAGTTTGTCGGCTTTCGGCACTTTTGCGCATTCAATGACGGTTCCGACGCGCAGGTCGGCTTTCATGAATGTGTCGAAGTCGATGTCAGGCTGCTGCGGGGCTGCCTTGAAGTTTTTGATCTGGTTTTCTTTCTTGATGCGTTCGAGACGGTCGAACTGAGCCTGAATTGTCTGGTCTTCGATTTTTTCGAAAAGGAGTTCGGGCGTTTTAAGAGTGATGCCCGCATCAAGCAGTGAGTCGCTTCCGAGCTGGTTCCATGTCTGTTCTCCGAGCCCGATCATTGAAGCGAGGCGGTCGGCGGTGAAGGGGAGGAACGGCTTGAAGGCAACAGCGATGTTTGCACAGATCTGCAGGGCTGTGTTGAGGATTGTCGCAGTGCGGTCCATGTCGGTTTTCGACACTTTCCACGGTTCGGTTTCCTGAAGGTAGCGGTTTCCGATGCGGGCGATCTCCATTGCTTCCTTGAGGCCTTCGCGGAAGTGGAAGTTCTCGATGGCGTCGGTCAGACGGTCGGCTGCGGCGTTTATGTCGCGGAAGGCTGCCAGATCGACTTCGGCAAGTTCTCCGCGGGCGGGAACGGCACCGTTGAAGTATTTATGGGTCAGCACCATTGCGCGGTTGACGAAGTTGCCGAGAATGGCGACGAGTTCGTTGTTGTTGCGTGCCTGGAAGTCGGCCCACGTGAAGTCGTTGTCTTTTGTCTCGGGGGCGTTGGCGGTCAGAACGTAGCGGAGCACGTCCTGTTTTCCGGGGAAGTCTGCGAGGTATTCGTGGAGCCATACAGCCCAGTTTCTCGAGGTCGAGATCTTGTCGCCTTCGAGGTTGAGGAATTCGTTGGCGGGGACATTGTCGGGCAGCTGGTAGCCGTCGCCATAGGCCATCAGCATTGCGGGGAATACGATGCAGTGGAAGACGATGTTGTCCTTTCCGATGAAGTTGATGACGCGTGTCTCGGGATCTTTCCAGTAGTTTTCCCAGGTGTCTGGCAGGAGCTCTTTGGTGTTGGAGATGTAGCCGATCGGAGCGTCAAACCAGACGTAGAGCACTTTGCCTTCGGCTCCTTCGACCGGAACAGGCACGCCCCAGTCGAGGTCGCGGCTGACGGCGCGCGGCTGCAGGCCGAGGTCGAGCCACGATTTGCACTGGCCGTAGACGTTGGATTTCCACTCTTTGTGGTCGTCGAGAATCCATTTGCGCAGGTTCGGCTCCCAGCGGTTGAGGGGGAGATACCAGTGGGTTGTCTCACGCATTGTCACGGGGGCGGAGGTGAGGCTCGAGCGAGGATTGATAAGGTCGGTCGCGTTGAGCGAGGTTCCGCAGGCCTCACACTGGTCACCGTAGGCGTTTTCGTTTCCGCAGTGGGGGCATGTTCCGGTGACGTATCGGTCGGCAAGGAACTGTCCGGCCTGTTCGTCGTAGGGCTGGAGTGAGGTATGGATCTCGAACTGGCTGTTGTCATAGAGCCGGCGGAAGAATTCCGATGCGGTCTTTTTGTGGATGTCGCTTGTTGTCCGCGAGTATATGTCGAAAGAAATTCCGAGTCCCTCCATCGAGTCTTTGATGATTGTGTGGTAGCGGTCGACGATGTCCTGTGGAGTCACACCCTCGTTGCGGGCTTTGATTGTGATAGGCACACCATGTTCGTCGCTTCCACCGATCATGATGACATCCTCGCCTTTCATTCTGAGGAACCGGGCATAGATGTCGGCGGGAACATATACGCCGGCAAGGTGGCCGATGTGGACAGGTCCGTTTGCATAGGGCAGGGCGGTTGTGATAAGGGTGCGTTTGAACTTCTTTTCCATATTATAATGCTTTCGTTTACTACGTTTCTCGAACTCCGGACGGAATGAGTCTGAACTCTGTTCGGCGGGAGCTGCGTTTTAAAGCGCAAAATTACGAAAAATCATCCGATTCCCCGCAACTTTTTGTCCTAACTTTGGACGCCGGTGACCCGAAAGATTTCAATGAAACTTGGTTTATTATCTCCAGTCGCCGAGTTCTTCAGATTTATTGCCTAATTTTGCGCTCGCAGGTAAAAACAATGCTGTTTTGAATAGCCTCAAATAACTTTGTTGACATAAGTAACAGATGAATCTTGAAAATCATATCATAATAATCAATGGTGTTGATAGAACGTATCAAGTCGAGTCGATCCGGCTTGATGGTTACCGGTATGCAATTAAATTTCAAAACTCCAACAAGATTTATTCATATTCAAGAAATAATGTGCTTTGGCAGAGCGATCCTTTGACACTTGATATCGCAAACTGTCACATTTATGTGGATGGACGGCGAGAGGATAATGTCAAGTCAATAAATCTGTTTGTTGCAGATGCGGAAAAAATTTATGCGATTAAGTTCGGCAATGATTTCGTAAAGCATTTTCCGGAAAGATCGGTTGATATCCGTAGATCTTGTCTATCGAATAGTACGACAGGAATACTCAGATATCTGCATCAATGTGCCAGACTAAACACGCTTGGCACAGATGAAGAAAATGGGTCTTCAGAAGGCATCTTGTCGACAATTTATTCCAATATTGACTTTATTGACGAAAAAACTGCCGCCGCTGTTTATTTAGATCCGCGTCGAAATATAGAGAAGCGTAAACTCAGGGCGTTATTATTTCCGTTTGGTTGCAATGCAAGTCAGGAGAGAGCGGTCAAGGCAGCCCTGATGAATCAAATAAGTGTAATTCAAGGGCCTCCGGGAACCGGCAAGACTCAGACCATTCTAAATATTATAGCCAACCTTATCGTGGAAGGAAAGTCGATGCTGGTTGTCTCCAATAACAACTCTGCGACCGAGAATGTCTTGGAAAAACTTGACAAAAGCGGACTTGGATTTCTTGTAGCCCCACTCGGCAATAGGGATAATAAGGAGGCTTTTATTGAAAATCAACCTTCATTGAATCCTGAATTGCCATCATGGCGCAAGACGGAAGCAGAGTTGAAAAGTTTGTCGGCAGAAGTGAAGGTGAATATTGAAAAGGTTGAAGCTGTTTTCAAACTGCAGGCGAGGTTGGCTGTTTGTCGTCAGGAACTGGCAGAGGTTGAGGTGGAAAAGGGGCATTTCCAACAAGAATATGCCGAAACTTTCAGCTGCAGGGAAGTCAAAATATCTTCTGATAAAATTCTTAGGATTTTACAACGTCTGAAGAATTATGCAAATAAATATCAAGCCGGTGCTTCCGGTTTTATTAAGCGTCTCAAACGCCTTTTTGATAAGCTTTGTCTTGAGCTGAGTCTGCGTCTGTCTGTAGCTATGAACGACAAGGTTACTATTGAATCGATTCCTCGGGTAATAGCTCTGCTCTACTGGCAATTTTATATTCGCAGGATCTGGGAGCTGAAAAATGAGATTGAAGATATTGAAAATCACCTGTCCCAACTCGATGCTACAACGTTGATGAAGTCGCTGGCTGATAGTTCAATGATGATTCTTAAGGCCTATGTGGCGCAACGATATACAAGCGAAAGGGAAAAAATAGCCTCGGTCAAGGGATTATTCAATAAAGGCGAGGCGGTACTCGCTGACTATCCTATAGTTCTCAGTACGACTTTCTCAGCCAAAACATGTTTTAGCAGCGATACTGTTTTTGACTACGTAATAATGGACGAAGCTTCGCAAGTTTCAGTTGAAACAGGTCTGCTGGCTCTCACATGCGCAAGGAATGCTGTTATTGTTGGAGATACGATGCAGTTGCCGAATGTTATAACAGATGATGGCAGGCTGAAATTGGATGAAATACGTCAGTCTTTTGATCTCCCTGATTCATACGATACTGCGAAGCATAGTTTTTTAAGTTCAGTATTGGCTACAATACCAACTGCTCCGGAGACTCTTCTCCGCGAGCATTATCGTTGTCATCCAGATATAATTAATTTCTGCAATCAAAAGTTTTATGGTGGGAACTTACTTATAATGACAGAACGAACTGATGATGACGTTCATTTGCTTGCTTTGACTACCGTGCCGGGGAAACACTGTCGTGGTCATTATAATCAACGCGAAATTGATGCCGTGAAAATTGAATTAGTGCCATTGCTCGGAAGTCGTGAGAATACTGGTATAATTGCGCCGTACAATAGTCAAGTGAACCAATTTCATGCTCAAATCCCAGATATAGAAGCCGCTACTGTCCATAAATATCAAGGACGTGAGAAGGACACTATCATAATGAGTGTTACGGACGATGCTATTACAGAGTTTGCCGACAATGCCAATCTGCTGAATGTCGCAGTCTCCCGTGCCAAAGATAAATTCTGTCTGGTCGTATCCGGTAATACACAGGAACTCCGAGGCAATATCCACGATCTTATAAGATATATCAGATATCAGCAAGGGACTGTTATGCAGAGCAGGCTACGCTCCATATTTGACTATCTGTTCTCTCACGTGGAGGAATTTCGTCGTGGAAAAGACTCTGAGTCTGAATACGCTTCAGAGAATTTGACCTTTGATTTAATCGAAAAGATTCGTACGACATACCCTCATTTGTCGCACATAAAAGCACTGCGGAATTATCCTATGCGATATTTGATTTATGACACATCTGTCCTGTCGGAACGGGAAACGAAGTATGCCTTACATCCATTTACACATATTGATTTCCTGGTAATCAACCGAGTTACAAAAGAGCCATTGCTTGCTATTGAAACAGATGGGTACAGCTATCATAATGAAAAGACCAGACAATTCCAGCGAGATCGTATGAAGGACAGGATTCTTGAAGTCTACGGTCTTACTTTGCTGCGCCTTTCAACGGTTGGTCATAGCGAAGAAGAAAGAATAGTTAATGCGCTTGCCGGTAGAATCGGGGGGCGGGATATAAAAAACTAAGGAAAGTCTCACGACTTTCCTTTAGCTTCAAATACACAATTATCTATAAAACAACTATTGTACGTCTGTCTACATTCAGAGTGGTTTCTTATGGGCACACTAAAGCCGCCGATAATTGAAACCTGCGTTAGTCGGGATGTGGCGATAAATTTTTAGAGCATCTCTTTTAGATTAGTGCACTTCGCAACAGTTATCCCTTTAAACACACTGCAAAATTACAAAGATATTCATATGAATCCAATCATTTAATCCTTTTTAACTTAAAATAATATGGGCTATTTCCGACCGGTGATACGAATTGCCATGTTATTGTTTGGCTTTTAGGGGAAATTGTCCCGGAGATGAGGGTCGGGCAATTGTAAAATGTTGGAAACAGTCTTTTTAAAAAGTTAAATTAAACCAATTTCGAGTCTTTGCGTTTGCCGCGGCTGATGGGTCAGGCGAGGCAGTCGTCGAGGGCTGCGATTATGGCTTCGCGGTCCATGTTGCGGCCGATGAAAACGATTTTCTGCATCCGGTCGCCGTAGACGTCGTCCCAGTCGCGCATCAGTCCGGGTTCGCGAGCCATCAGTTCCTCCAGTTCTTCGGCGGGGGCTGTGGCATACCAGTTGCCGCATGCGGTCAGCTTTTTCTGGATGCCGGCCTGCTCGAAGAGGTAGGTCATGTCGGGCTCTTCGTCGAAATAGCAGATGCCTTTGGCGCGGATGACTCCTTTTGGCCAGTTGCGTCCGACGAAATAGTCGAATTTGTTGAGCGACATTGCGGGGCGTCTGTAGTAGACGAATGTCGAGATTCCGAATTCGCCGGCTTCGCCTTCCTGATCGTGGTGGTGGTGGTGATGGCAGTGGCAGATTCCGTGATCGTGGTCGCAGTGGCTGTGGTCGTGATGATGGTGATCGTGGCTGTGGCCGTGGTCGTGATGATGGCTGTGGTGGTGTTCTTTCTCGATTTCGTCAAGGGGTTTCTCGATTTCCTTTACCCATGTAGCGGATGTTGCGACGCGTCCGAAGTTGAAGAGTCCGGTGTTGAGGATCGAGTCGAAGTCTATGTCGGCATAGTCTGCCTCGATTATTTCGGCTTCGGGCTGGATGGCGCGGATTGTGGCGCGTATTTTCTTTGCGTCGTCGGCGGATACTTCCGAAATCTTGTTGAGGACGATCAGATTGCAGAATTCGATCTGTTGGATGATGAGGTTTTCGATTTCTTCGGGCTGGATGGTGTCGGCGGTGAGCGATTCGCCGGCGGCGAATTCGCTCTGGAGGCGCAGGGCGTCGACGACGGTCACGATGCAGTCGAGTCTCGGGGTTCCGAAGCGGTTCACTTGCGGTCCCATTGCTTTTATGGAGCATATTGTCTGTGCGATCGGTTCGGGTTCGCATATGCCGCTTGCTTCGATCACTATGTAGTCGAAGCGGTCTCCTTCCATCAGGTCGGTCAGCTGCTCGACGAGGTCCATTTTCAGTGTGCAGCAGATGCATCCGTTCTGCAGTGCTACAAGGCTGTCGTCGTTGCTGCCGACGATTCCGTCGCGTGCTATCAGCTCGGCGTCGATGTTGACTTCGCCGATGTCGTTGACGATAACGGCAAAGCGGATTCCGCGGCGGTTAGAGAGTAGGCGGTTGACGAGGGTTGTTTTGCCGCTGCCGAGATAGCCGGTCAGCAGCAGTACTGGCATTTCGCGTTTGGTTTCCATGACGGTTCGATGCGATGACACAATAATATATAAGGAATATATAAGGAATATATAAGGAAGTGTGATTATATGAGGAAGTATGACAATATGCCAAGGAGCGTCAGTCGGGCTTCTGTGATGCAAAATTACTGAAAAAATGTGATTCACCCTATCGGTCAGTTTCCTTTTTTGGCGGCGGTTTCGGCTGAGGGTGCTGAATGGATTTCGATGATGTCGGAGAGTCGCATGGTGTAGAGCCGTGAGTCGTGCTCGCGGCGCACGAGGTTGTCGATGCCGTTGCCGGCCGATGCGAGGTGGATGCGGTTGCGGGTGGAGAGGTTGCGGTTGATCGTGTCTATTGTTTCCATCAGCCGGCGCTGTTTTTCGTCGTCGGCCACGCTGGCGAATAGGTTGCGCTGGATGCGGTCACGCGGCCGGAGGCGTCCGATTGTCACGCCTGCTTTTTTGTAGCCGTAGCCTTTGCGGAAGATCGATCGCAGGGCTTCGGTCGCGGCGCTTGCGAGCTCGGGGGTGAAGTCGGTCGGGTCGGCTAAGCGTAGGGTTGCGGTGTTGAAGTACTGCGGGTCGTGCTGGTGAAAGCGGTTGGTGCAGAGGTAGACGGTGATTTCCTCGGCGGCCGAATTCTGGCGCCGGAGTTTGCGGGCTATGATGGAGGTGAAGGTGCAGACGGCCTTTCGCAGGTCTTCGAAGTCATACAGTTCGGTCGCGAAAGAGCGCGACGAGGTGATTGTCTGTTTGTCGGGTGTCGCTTTTTCAACCGGGATCGACGGGATGCCGTTCAGTTCGCGCCAGGTTCGTTTTCCGGTGGAGTTGAAGAGCCGGCCGATTGTGGCCTCGTCGAGGTCGGCGAGCTGACGGGCTGTGGTGATGCCGCGGTCTGTGAGGCGTTTCGAGTGGCGGCGTCCGATTCCCCATGTGTCGCGGATGTCGGTGAGTTCGAGCGCTTTCAGACGCTTCTCCTCGCTGTCGATGAGGCATGCGCCGCGGTAGCCCGCATGTTTTTTTGCGAAGCCGGCGGCGATTTTGGCAAGTGTTTTGGTCGGGGCTATGCCGACCGATACGGGGATGCCGGTGTGCCGGCGGACGTGTCTGACGATGTAGCGTCCGAAGTCTTCTATGTCGCTTGTGCCGGCGTCGATTGTCATGAAGGCTTCGTCGATCGAGTAGATTTCGATCGGGTTGGAGCACATGGATTCGAGGGTTGCCATGACGCGGGAGGAGATGTCGCCATAGAGCCGATGGTTGCCGGAGATGACGGCTACGTTGTTGGCTTCGCAGAATTCTCTGATCCTGAAGAATGGCATGCCGCGCTTGAGTCCGATGCTTTTCGCTTCGTTGGAGAGGGCTACGGCGCATCCGTCGTTGTTGCTGAGCACGATGACCGGCCGCCCGATCAGGTCGGGGCGGAAGAGTCGTTCGCACGAGACGAAAAAGTTGTTGCAGTCGATCAGGGCAATCATTGGCGGAGGGTGGCGGTCAGTGGCGGCGTCGGGTGGCTTTTATTGTATAGGTGACGATGCCCCATATGATCAGCTCGTTTCCGTCTCTGACGGGTATGGGGGCATAGTTGTGGTTGGAGGGCATGAGGAAGATGTCGCCGTTTCCGGCGATGCGTATTCTTTTAAGGGTGAATTCTCCGTCGAGGCAGCAGACTGCGAGATCGCCGTTGGTGGCTTCGATCGCGCGGTCGATTATGATGATGTCGCCTTCTTCGATTCCTTCTTCGATCATTGAGTCGCCGACGACGCGGCCGTAGAATGTGGCGACCGGGTGCTGGATCAGATCCCGGTTGAGGTCGATGGTCTCCGTAATGTAGTCCTGTGCCGGGCTTGGAAAGCCGGCGCGAATGCCGGAGTCGGCATATGGAAGCTCGAGCCGGGACGATGTGTCGGATCTGTAGAGCAGGATTGTTTCTTCTGTTGCTTTCATAGGTAGATGCAAAATTAAGTATAATTTTTCTGTAGGTGAAAAGTGTGCCTCAAAAAATGAGAGGCCGGTCTTGCGGGACTGATAAGAGAGTGTTTGAATTTAAACCACGTTAACAGTAATACGCATGAACGGCAGAATCTTCAAAATAATCCTGAGGTCTTTTTTGGCGAATTCCGCCAAGTCTCATCAGTCGCATAGCCCGCTATGCTCCTTCT
>JAIDJZ010000288.1 GCA_029051965.1 Paramuribaculum sp.
AGCGGCAGAAAAGAAGCAGCAGATTGTATAAAAGATTTTCGTTCACTTACTATCGTTTAAATTTGAACACTTACTTAGCTTACTTCAGATTAAGCTTCTTGAGAATTGCCGAGGGGACGGCTTCCTTGTTGAGATAGATGTCCATCGTCTTGGCGCGGAAGTAGGGGACGGAAACATAGAAATATCCGTCATAGATCTGGTTTGTGTCCCAGGAATTCTTCACCTTATAGTAAGGATTGCCGTTCTGGTCCACTGCTTTGCCGACAATGACCATTCCGTGGTCGTCGGTTGTCTCCTGACGGTCGAACATCTCCTGGCGGACCTCCTGAGTGATTTCCATCTCTTCAACCGGACCATTGAATTTGAAGCGTTCGGCCTCGCGGTCCTTGTCGGAGAGTTTCACCCAGCGTGCAAGCTCGGTTCCATCCATGTCAGCACCTTTTTTCTCTTTCGGCATCACGGCGAAACCGTTGTTCCACTTGAAGCCGCCTTCGCTGACATCTGCCGCCCAGTTGACCGAATAGCCCTTGTCGAGCGCATTGTCGACAATCGCCTGAAGCTCGTCGAGTGTGACGTTGTGGTATTGTCCTGCGAGCCAGTTGTCTGAAACTTCAAGAACAAACGGACGGTAGAACGGATGGTGGCTGAACGATGTGATCGCGACATAATCTTCCGGCTTGATCGGAAGCGACGCTGCAAACGATTGCGGCGTGTAGGTCTTGCCTTCGTAGGTGAATGTTTCGGGAAGCTCTCCAAGATAAGCGTCGAGCACTCCGTTGAGGGCCTTGCGCCATGCTGTCGACAGACGTTTGCCCGGTTTCTTCACAACTGCCTTGACAACGCCGGTCAGGACATCGGCCATTTCATAATGCGAGTGTTTCTCCTCGCCGTAGTTCAGACCGCGGTATGCCTCTTCAGGAACAATTCCGTAGGTTTCCCAGACATAGGGAACATCAAGACCCGAACCGCCCTGCGAGAAGTTCGTTTCGCCATACATGCGGACATAGCGGTCGGCTTTGTCATTGTAGCAGTGACGCACGACAAACATTTCCGAAAGGTCCATTTCCTTACCTGTCTTGCGCAGAATCTCGTCTTCATAAAACGAGAGTCCTGAGAAACACCAGCATGTTCCCGATTTGTTCTGATCCTTGACCGGTGTGGTCTTGACCAGCTTGACATCAGTAAACTTGAATCCCATGCTGTCGGGGGCCGAAGCCTTGTCATCGGCTGCATAAGCTCCGCCGGCGACCAGAGCCGCCATAGCTCCAAAAATAACTCTTTTCATTGATATGTGTGAATCGTTTCGTTAGGTTTTGTAAGCAAAGTTACGGGTTTTTCTGCAAATTTGACATTCCTTGCAGCGTTTTTATTGGACTTTGACGTCTCTAATTGCTTTTTTTGTGGTAAATTTGCGGAAAATGTCGTCGCATTTGCGGCGTCTGACCGTCATTCAAAAATCTATCTGCCACACATATGTATAAAATAATTGACAAGGAATGGTTTTCCGAAAATGTCGCGAAATTTGAAGTCGAGGCTCCCCTGATTGCCAACGCCCGCCGTCCGGGCCATTTTGTAATTGTGAGAGTCGGGGAGGGGAGTGAGCGCATTCCTCTGACCATTGCCGACGCCGACATCAAACGCGGCACAATAACCCTCGTGGTTCAGTCCGTTGGAGTCTCCACACGAAAGATCTGCTCGCTCGAAGTCGGCGATAGTTTCACCGATATTGTCGGACCTCTCGGGCGTGCGACCCATGTCGAGAAAGTCGGCACGGTTGTCTGCTGTGGAGGTGGGGTAGGCGTTGCTCCGCTCCTTCCTATAATAAAGGCCATGAAGCAGGCCGGCAACCGCGTTGTGGCCATTCTTGCCGCCCGCACCGCACCGCTGGTGATTCTACGCGATCAGGTCAGCGAATGGTGCGACGAACTGATCGTCATGACCGACGACGGATCGCTCGGCGACAAGGGACTTGTGACAGACGGTCTTGAGGCTGTCATTGCCCGTGAGAAGGTCGATCAGGTCGTGGCCATCGGACCTGCTGTCATGATGAAATTTGTGGCGAAAGCGACCGAGGCCCACTCGATCCCGACAATGGTCTCGCTCAACACTGTGATGGTCGACGGAACGGGTATGTGTGGAGCTTGCCGCGTGACCGTCGGGGGCAAGACTCGCTTCGTCTGCATAGACGGACCCGAATTCGACGCCCACCAGGTCGACTTTGATGAAATGATTATGAGGCTAAAAAACAACTGACAACACTGTTATGGCAAACGAAAATCCGATGATGACGGCTCCGCGCGAAGAGCCGTGGCGCGAAGAACTCCGCAAATCCAAAAGCGCGCGTGAGCGGGCTGCAATCCCACGTGTAGAGATGCCGCAGCTGCCTCCTCAGCAGCGCATCTCCGGCAATATGGAGGTCAACACAGGGCTTTCCCGTGAGCAGGCTCTCCTCGAGGCAACGCGTTGCATGGACTGCCCCGATCCACAGTGTGTCACCGGTTGTCCGGTTTCGATCAACATCCCCGGCTTCATAAAGAATGTCGAGCGCGGACGCTTCGACGAAGCCGCGCGGGTGATCCGTTTCTCATCGGCGCTCCCTGCTGTCTGCGGCCGTGTCTGTCCTCAGGAAAAACAGTGTGAAAGCCGATGCATCTATCATAAGATGAAAAAACAGCCCGTTGCGATCGGCTATCTCGAACGCTTCGTTGCCGACGATGCCCGTACATGCGGATCGTTGCCCGAACCGACAGTTCCCGCCCCCGGGGCAAAGAAAATCGCAGTGGCCGGAAGTGGACCTGCCGGACTCTCTTTTGCGGGAGAAATGGCCCGTCGCGGTTATGACGTGACCGTGTTTGAGGCTCTCCATGAAATCGGCGGCGTGCTGAAATACGGCATCCCCGAATTCCGTCTTCCCAACTCGATTGTCGACGACGAGATCGCTGCGCTCGAAAATGCCGGCGTCAGATTCGTCCGCGACTGCATCATCGGCAAGACTCTGACCCGCGACGATCTTCTCGGACTTGGCTTCGATGGCCTCTTTGTTGCCTCCGGTGCCGGTCTGCCACGTTTCATGGGTATCCCCGGCGAAAACCTCTCCGGCGTCATGTCAAGCAATGAATATCTGACCCGTGTCAATCTGATGGGTGCCGGACTCTCCGGAAATGACACCCCTATTGTCCGCGGTCGCAGGGCAGTGGTTGTCGGCGGCGGTAACACAGCGATGGACTCCGTCCGGACCGCACGCCGGATGGGTGCCGAAAAAGCAATGATCGTCTATCGCCGAAGCGAGGCTGAAATGCCTGCACGAGTCGAAGAGATCGCCCACGCGAAAGAAGAGGGAGTCGAATTTCTGACACTTTCCAATCCGGTTGAATATCTCGGCGACGATCAGGGACGCGTCCGTGCCGTTCGCCTGCAGCGCATGCGTCTCGGCGAACCCGACGAGTCGGGCCGCCGCTCTCCCGAGCCGATTCCGGGTGCGATCGACGAGATCGAGACCGACATGGTCATTGTCAGCGTCGGCGTCTCGCCCAATCCGCTGATCCCGAACTCGGTCGAAGGGCTTCAGATCTCACGTCGGGGAACAATCGAAGTCGACCCGCAGACAATGGAATCATCCGTCGGCAACCTATTTGCCGGAGGCGACATTGTCCGTGGCGGGGCAACGGTTATCCTCGCGATGGGCGACGGCCGTCGGGCCGCTGCCGCGATGGATGCGAAGCTCTCTGCCCGATGATCCGGCGCGTCGCCCGCCTTATCCGACGCCGCATTGGCAGTTGAGGAATAAATTCGTAACTTTGCATTTTAATCCATTTCATCACTTATGCTTCGCTTCTTAGCAAAAACCGTTCTCGGCATCGCGGCAATGATCGCGGCTTCCCCTCTGGCCATTGCCGCGACGAGACCTGAAAAAGAAAACATAACCGGCTGGAACCATTTCGTCTGGGGTGCCGAGGTCGGAGGCTCCATCGACATGACTTCCAACGGTCTATCATCGATCAACGCCGACGCCTATTTCGGCTACAAAAACGCATGGATCGATGCCGTCGGAGTCGGCGCCTCCGTCAACATGATGGTCAATAACTCTGTACGGACCTATCCGGTCTATGCTCTCTTGCGCACCGACTTCTCATCCGGACGCGGGCTTGTCTTCATGGATCTCCGCGGCGGTATCGCAATCAACAATCTGACCTACTCCGACACTCAGACATCCCTCTATCTCTCTCCAGGCATCGGATTCAACCTTGCTCGCGGACGCTCGTTCTGTTCCTACATGACCCTGTCGTATATCTACAACGGTCTCAGACCATTCGACCTGGGCGACCACCGCTGCGACGTCGACGGACTCAGCATGGCCTGTCTCCGCCTCGGCATCCGTTTCTGAAACTAATACAACCATTTCCCGCGATGAACAACGTAAAAGTCAAAATCATAAACTCCTCCCGCCATCCATTGCCCGCCTATGCGACCCCGCTTTCGGCCGGACTCGACGTCCGCGCGAACCTTAATGCGCCGGTGACCCTCGAGCCGCTCCAGCGCGCACTGATTCCGACCGGACTGCGCATCGCTCTCCCCGAAGGCTATGAATGCCAGATGCGTCCCCGCAGCGGCCTTGCGCTGCGCCACGGAATCACACTCCTCAACACTCCGGGCACGATCGATGCTGACTATCGTGGCGAAATCGGCGTCATTCTGGTCAACCTTTCTTCCGAAACCTTTGTTGTTAATGATGGAGAGAGAATCTGCCAGATGGTGATAGCCCCGTGCTGTCAGGCCGACCTGATCCAGGTCGACTCACTTGATTCTACCGAGCGCGGTGAAGGTGGCTTCGGCCATACCGGTATCGGCTGATCCGCGCCAATTGCCGTTCACGATCCACGATCAATTCTGTTTTCCCATTTATTCAATCATCAGAGAGTGAAAAAATCCATTTTATCTCCGTTCCGTCTCCTTCTGCTGTCGGCTCTTGTCCTCCTCGCCGCCCTGCCGGTGATTGCGGCAAGACCGCGAGTGACCGAGACCGAACGCGACATCCGCAAATCCGACTATATTTTTCTTGAGGCTCTCAACTATCAGGCCTCCGATCGTCAGGATGCCTACTACTCCCTGATCGAACGCGCCTACGAACTCAACCCGTCTGACCCTTACATTGGCTTCCAGAAAGGTCTCAAGCTGATTCTTGATGCCGACAACGACTCCGCTCAGTACATCGCCGGTCTCGACCTGATGCAGCGCTATGTCGACCAATCGCCTCAGGATCTCTACAACGCTCTGACCTATGCCCGCATCGCTTCGACGATCGGAGAAGACGACCGCGCGCTTGCCACTTGGGAAACTCTCTATGACCTCAACTCCGACCGCGTCGAAGTCGGCGGCATGTATGCCGATTTTCTTGCCCGCACAGGCTTGACCGACAATATTCTAAAAGCAATCGGCATTTACAACGACATCGAACGCAGCGAAGGCGTCAACCCGCAGACTGCAACCAGAAAAATGCGTCTCTATAACCAGCTTGGCGACACCGTTGCACTCAAAGCCGAAATCCGCTCGCTTCTCGAATCATCTCCGCGTTCCGCCGACTACGCTTCGCTTGCCGGCGGAGTCTATCTTGAGATGGGCGACCGCGACTCCGCACTCGTTTTCTTCGACCGTGCCGTTGAGCTTGACCCTGCAAGCGGATCGGCACGTTATCAGCGGGCACTCTATTATGAGGCGATCGGCGACAGCGCCCGCTACGATGCCGAACTCTTCGAAGCCCTCGAGCTTCCCGACCTCGAACTGCAACCCAAGCTCGGAATGCTCTACGACTATGTCAGCAAGCTCTATTCCGACTCGATCCAGCAACCGCGTATCGAATCGATGTTCCAGTCGCTCATAACCCAGTATCCCCACGAAGCCGATGTCCGCAACCTTTATGCCGACTATCTTCTGACGGTCAGTCAGCTCGCCCCTGCGGCCGAGCAGCTCACCTACGCTCTCGACTCCGATCCGGCCGATCCCAAACGCTGGAAAATTCTCGGGTCGGTCTATTATAATCTTGGCGAATTCGACAAAGCGATCGAAACGGCCGGAAAAGCCCTCCGCTATCACCCATCCGATGCCGACATCTATATGATGGCCTCATCAAACTACATCCGCAAGGAGGACTATGCCGGCGCGCTTGAAAGTCTCCGCCATGCGCTTGCCGTGACCGATTCGACGGACTACGACAAAATGTCGGACATCAACACTGCCATCGGCGATGCCTACTATGCGAAAGGCGACGTCGATTCCGCAATGGTCTGCTACTCCGGCGCGCTTGATTACAACCCCGACAACTTGGTTGCCCTCAACAACTGCGCCTACCATCTTGCCTGTCTCGACCGCGATCTCGACAAGGCCCTTGAAATGATCGAGCGCGTCGTCGCCGCCAACCCTGAATCGGCAACCTCGCTCGACACCTACGCATGGGTTCTCTTCCGACGCAAGGACTATGCTAAGGCCCGCGAGGCCATCGACGGGGCTATCGCAAACGACGAAAATCCCGGCACCTCGGCCGAGATCTATGCCCATGCAGGCGACATTTACTTCATGAACGGACTTCCCGACGAAGCCCTCGAATTCTGGAAAAAGGCCCTTCGGCTCAAACCCGACGACGACCTTCTCCGCCGAAAAGTCAGACACAAGACATTCTTCTACAACTGATCGGCATCTCTGCCTCCCCATTAACTGAAACTAATCCGTTTTGCTTAACCGATCCTAACTCAATATGTCATCACTATTTGCCCGACGCTCTCTCCGCTTCGTTTCATCATTCGCGGCTCTCATTCTTCTGGCTGCGCTCTCTTCGTGCGGATCAAAGAAACAGGTGGCAGCTTCCGCCTCCTCCGCATCATCCTACACATCATCATCTTCCTCCTCCGCTTCCGCGTCTTCTGATGCCGCCATTGTCGCGAACTATTCCCCCTCATGGGACCGTCTGCAGCTCCCGATAACCCTCCGTCTGCGTCAGCCGAAAAGCATATCCCTCTCCGGAACCGCCATCTTCGACCGCGGCCGGTCGCTGACAATCTCCCTCAGGTTTCCTATAATCGGAGAGGTTGCCGCCGTTCAGCTGACAGCCGACTCTGTCATTGCCATCGACAAAGTAAGCAAGAATTTTGTGGCCGAACCACTCTCCGGAGTTCTTGCAGGCTATCCCGTCACAGTCGCCGACATTCAGGACCTTCTTCTCGGGCGTCCGTTCCACCTCGGCTCCTCCGGTCCGATTTCGAAAACAATCTCAAAATTCGACCTCGAACCATCCTCGACCGGCCGTTCGGCATGGCTGATGATTCCGAAATCTCACCCCGATGCCATCGAATACGGATTCTCTCTCGACGACATGTTCCGCCTCGTCGCAATGGTTGTCAAAGCCGGTTCGCGTGAGCCGGTGGCCGTCACCTATTCCTCGCCGGTCTCGACATCTTCCGGAATCTTTGCCTCGACGCTCTCCTTCAGTGCTGTTCTCAGAAAAACGTCCATCGATTTTTCGGTCGAATCAAGCTTCGGTAAGGCAAAATGGAACAGCGACGTCCAGCTGCGCGAGCTGTCTGTTCCCAAAAACTATAGCCGTCTTTCCTCCGCTTCGCTGATGAAGGTTCTCACAAGTTTCTAATCCGGTTTCCGTTGTCATTCCTGCCGATGTCTCGATCTTCGCGATTCTTCTCTGTTTTCTTAGCCCTTATGGTAGCCGTTTCCGCGGTTATCGCGTTTGACGCCGCTGCTGCGAAGAAAAAACAGCCACAGCGGACAATGAAAACCGTCCGCAGCGAACAGCAGGCCGAAAAGAAAGCGATCAGCGAGACAAAACGCAAACTCAACGAAAACACCCTCCGCACCGAGCAGAACCTCCGGCGGCTCGATCAGCTCGACGGCGAGATTCGCGTCAAAGGAGCCGAAATAGACCATCTGCGCCGCTCGATCGACACACTTGACTTCCACATCCGTCAGGCATCCGACTCAGCACAGTGGCTCGACTCACGACTCCTTCAGCTGAAAAATCGTTACGCAGCCGCACTCCGCAAAATGCAGGGCACCTATCGCGACACCGGTCTGCTCTCTTTTCTCTTCTCCTCGCGCAACTTCTCCGAAGCCATCGCCCGCTATCGCTATCTGCGCGAGTTCTCCAACTGGCGCAAGCGCAAGCTCGAAGAAATCGAGCGCACTTCGAAACTCGTCCGTGACAATCAGCAGCGCCTCGGCGATCTCAATTCCGGACGCCGGGCGGCTCTCTCCGAACTCGCAGGTGCCGAATCGCTTCTGAAAGAAAAACGCAGCGAAACCGGGCGCGTCGTCGCTGAACTCAAGAAAGAAGGGGCAACCCTCAGGACTGCCATCGCAAAAAAACAGCAGCGGATCAAAAAACTCGACAGCGAGCTCGACCGCATGATTCTTGCCGAACAGCAGCGTCAGGAGCGTCAGCGCCAGGCCGAGGCAAAGCGAAAGAAACAGCAACAGCAGAAACAACAGCCCGACGAAATCGCCGGCCGAAGGAGCAGATCCTCTAAAAAATCCGGATCGAAGATCTCCAAAACGCCGCAGCAGCAAGGCATCGCCGCCTCCGACCGAACCCTCTCTGGAAGCTTCGAAAGCAACAAGGGACGTCTCCTGTTCCCCGTTCGCGGCGCCTATCAGATCGTTCGCGGCTATGGACGCACCGTCCACCCCGATCTCCCCGACATCGTGACCGACAACCCCGGAATCGACATCGCCTCACCCGCCGGTTCGAAAGCCCGCTCCATATTCGAAGGAACAGTCAGCGGAGTTTTCGCTCAGGACGGATTCAACAAAGTCGTAATGGTCCGTCATGGCTGCTACATCTCGATCTATGCCAACCTCGCGTCCATAAACGTAAAAGTAGGCGATCACGTCAAGGCCAATCAGGACCTCGGCATCATATCCGTCGACCAGCAGCAAGGCAACCGGCCCGTGCTCCATTTCGAACTCCGTAAGGAACGAACAAGACTCAATCCACTCCAATGGGTGAAATGACTCGATCCGGACGTTCATCCGCTCTGACCCGCAAAGTTCTTGCGGCGATGGGCGTCTTCGGCTCTGTCGAACTGCTCTCGATGCTCTGCGCTGTGGTTCGCACCAAGCTTGTGGCCCTCTGGATCGGAGCCGCCGGAATCGGACTGATCGGTCTCTATTCGACAGCAATCGAACTCCTCTCGGCCATCTCTCAGCTCAGCCTGCGGACCACAGCCGTCCGCGACATCTCGGCAGCCCCGCATTCGCTTAAGGAAAAGACAATCGCCGTAGTCAGCCACTACGGCAACCGACTTGCTCTTGCCGGCGTCATCCTGACAATCATCCTTTCGCCGCTTCTGAGTCTCGCCACTTTCGGCGACACCGCCCACATCCTTCCCTTCATCATTCTTGGTCTTGCCGTCGGATGCAACACCGTCGTAGCCACACGTTCAGCCATCCTTCAGGGCCGCCGCCAGCTGATGACGATTGCGAAAGCCTCCGCCATCGCCACACTGCTCTCTCTCGCCGCAGCCGTCCCGATGGTCTGGCTCTGGCGACTCTCAGCCATTGTGCCGGTGCTGCTGACCTACAGCTGCGTGACCCTCATAGTCTACCTCGCTTCCGGCCGCTCCGCTGCGCCGCTTGTTGTCCCTCCCCGCCGCCAGCGCCGGGCAATGGCCCGCGACATGCTCCGCCTCGGACTCTATCTGACCGTTTCCGGAGTCGTCACCTGGCTCGTCAGCTATGTCGTGATGTCGTGGCTCAACTGGAGGGGAGGGGAAGAGCTGATGGGCTTCTATCAGTCCGGCTACACTGTTGCCGTACGCTATGTCGGAGTCGTCTTCACAGCCCTCTCTCTCGAATACTTCCCGCGTCTCTCCGCAGCCTTTGCCGGAGGCCTGCGTCGCGGCCAACTGATGTTGCGCCATGAAATTCTGATCGCGCTCTCTGTCGTGACAGCCCTCTGCGCGATCATGATCCCGCTCGCCCCGCTGATCCTGCGGCTGCTCTATTCTCCCGGATTTGTCTGCGTCGCCCCGATGATCGCCTTTGCCGCCCCGGGAGTGGCACTCCGCGCAATCTCGTGGGCTATGGGCTTTGTCATCCTCGCCCGCGGAAGCGGACGACTCTTCCTGTTCACCGAAATCGCAAGCGCACTCATCTCCCTCCTTGCCGTCATGGGTGGCTATGAACTTGGCGGACTTGCCGGGCTTGGAATCGGCTTCACTCTCTGGTATCTTGCCTATGCTCTGATCGTCGCAGCCCTCCTGCGCAAACATCTCCGGATCGGACTTGGCTCGCGCGTGCGGGCGATATGCGTAGCTGCCGTCCTGCTTCTGACTCTCCTTGCCATCTCGACAACCCTCTTCCCCCCGCTTGCGACAGCAATCGCCGGCGCCGTCGTAGCCCTCGGGGCCCTCGCTCTCCTCCGCAGCGTCTTCTTCCGTCGCTGACCGGCGTCACGCGGATGAGCCATTATGAACAGGCACCGAAAAGAAGGGGACTCCACCGTAGAATCCTCTACAATGCAGTCCCCAATGACATTCGATGTGATCCAATTTATTCCACCACAATATCCTGCATTGTGGATGCATGGAACGTCGAGCCCTGTTCGATTTTAGGCATGCTTCCTTTCATGCAGCCGCTGATCAGACCGATAGGGAAAAACAAAACAGAAAGCGCAATCACGCCTCCAAGCTTGCCGCCACCGTTCTTGCAGCTGTTTAAACGAAGTGAAATCCTCTTGTTGTCAATTGTTTTGGTCGTTGCATGTGTCAGACAGATTTTTCCTGCTTTGCCCCACGAGCCGTTTGGCTCGGAGTTATATTCGATAAGGGCCGGAGTCCCTGCCTTGATGAGGACCTGAGTGCCGTCGGACGAATAGACATCAGTTTCAACGATTGAATTGATGTATCCTGACTCTGTTTGATTGTCAGACTTGAAATACTCAGAGACACGCAACACAAGCGGTGTGCCCATTTCCAGAAGATTACTTCGGTTGACAGACGTCTGTGCCACTGACTCCAATGGCTGGCCGAACAATAAGACTGCTGCTAACAGACTTGAAACAATGCGTTTCATCCAGTTTGTTTTTTCCATGTGATTTATTGTGTGGGTGATTGATTATGTTGGCAATATTACCGTTTTTTTGTTGTTCTGATAAATCCCGCGCGATCCCGCCACAGGGCTATGCGATGCAAAGTTAGGTATAATCCCCAAATTGACACTATGTCAAAATCCAAATTTTTGCACGGTGACAGATCTTTTTTGCTGCCATGAAATTTTCCTCCCATAAGATAGTCTCATGAGGCAGAAGGTCAATTTTGGTGCTAAATGGGTTAGGGGGGCTAATGGCATGGCAGATAGCGTCTAACTGCTGAATATGTGATCCC
>JAIDJZ010000289.1 GCA_029051965.1 Paramuribaculum sp.
AGGATGATGGGAGCGGACTGGCGTCCGTGACCGAATCCGAGTGCCGAAAGCAACGCCGCAGACGGGCCGTTATCACGGACCGCCATAAGGTTCGTCAGAACGGCTCGAATGCAAGGAGACGGAGGGTGAGGACGAAGGAGTTGACAACGGTCAATGACTGAGTGCTCATCCCTTCGACGACGCCGCAGACAAGCCATCATCACGGACCGCCTTTCTGTCTCCTGACTACTCCTCAGTAGAGTCAAGCATTGCAAGAGCAAACGAGTATGCGCCGATAGAGATCGCCTTGCTTGCTCCAAGTTTCGAGATTGCGACACCGGTTGCCTTCATCGGATCATAGATCACAGTACGTTCCGAACCGTACACCTTGATCGGACGCGCCGCTCCATGAGCGAACTGAGCGAATTCATCCTCATCATCGAGATTGAACGCTTTCATCTGGAGTCGGTTGATCTCCTCTCCCTTGACCGTATGAAGAACTCCGTTAAGCTGCTTCATCAGTGAAGGCATGAAATATTTCTTTGCTCCGCAGAGACCGCCGCCGATAACGACAAGTGAGTCCGTCAGAGTGATAGCCGTCGCGATTGCATCGCCGGCAACAGCTCCGAATTCCTCAAACGCACGGATAGCGGCTTCCTTGTTGCCCGGACGCGTACCTTCGGCGATTTCACAGATGTCCTTCGGTTCATACGTATGTGTGAGATCTCCTGATTCCTCTGCATACACACGCTTGATCGCACGGATTGCGACACCCTCCTCTACAATGATTTCGGGATGATTCATGTGACGGAGACAGAATGTCTCGACGCATGAGTTATTGCCGCGGTTGAGATGGTTGTCGATCACCATACCGATACCGAAACCCGTTCCGAACGTATAACCGAGAAGATTGCTGTAGCGCTTCGAGCTGCCGACCTCTGCAAGCTTACTGTTGATTTCGGGCAGCAATCCGCCGATAGCCTCGCCGAACGCAAAAAGATCGCCGTCATTGTTGATGTAGACCGGAACTCCGAACTTCTCTTCAAGGAACGGGCCGAGAGCGACTCCGTTG
>JAIDJZ010000029.1 GCA_029051965.1 Paramuribaculum sp.
GGCAATGCCGATCTTAACGCCGTGGCCGGCCAGAATGCCCGCGTCACACTCGGCGCAGCCGGCATCTACCTTGTCCGTGTGACCTGCAACGGACAGGAACTCCGCACAATCAAAGTTGTCCGCAAGTAAAGCCCCATTAAGAGAGCCGGCACGTGCCGGTGACTAAATCCGATATTCAGCGAGAGCCTTCCGCCATTGGCGAAAGGCTCTCGCGGTGTGTTTATGCTCGGGTACCCGAAAAATATATTGTGAAAGGTTGTTTAGTTAGAATTAAATGTATATATTTGTTGCAGAAATATTACCTTAAAAGACTTACTGTTAACCGATAACTAAATCATGAAAGCGACACTGCTATTTCTTGCCGGCTTTTCTATCATCGCATTTAACGCTCAAGCAGACCGTCTGCAGGAGGGTTATGTCACGTGGCCTTCTTCGATAGATCTTCCCTCGTATGTACAGCAGTGGAACGGTGGCACAGGTAAACTGACCGTCGGAGGCGAAACCTGGGAAGATGAGAACTTCTTTGTCTCACGTGTCAAGCCAAAGGCGCGTTTCTACAACACCGCCTCTCAGGTGTATCCGTCGATGACCCAGTATGACGCGGCGTCCAACCCCAACGGAACAGACAAGCGCTATCTCTGGTGGGTTCCGATCGGAGACTGCCCCGGTGACGGCAGCTATCATACGAACGCACTTCCGAACGGAGTCTACGACGGAGAAGTGTTCTCGATGTGGAGCTATATGGACCACTACGGCAACTGGACCTCACCCTGGGGATGGTCTCCCGGCGCATTCGCCGACGTAGCCCACAAGAACGGTGTGGCTGTTTCCGGTGTCGCGTCAGTCCCATATGCAAGCGCAGGCGACGGCTGGACCGAGGCAATCAGTAGCTTCAAGGATATCGACGGGGCAGCTCTCGGAAAGTTTCTTTACTATCACGGTGTCGACGGACTCGGCTATAATTCTGAATGGATCGGGCTTGCTCCATCGACCTATATCACTCCGGTTCACGACCAGATCGCAGCCTACATGGCTGATCGCAACCCGATCTATGAAAATGTTTGGTATGGCGGTACAAACGACAACGGTAGCATTACATTCGACACCGGAGTTCAGGTAAACTATGCCAATATCTTCCGCAATGCCTCGATGTTCCTCAACTATAACTGGAACAATCCATCGATTATGCAGAACTCAGTGGCCTATGCCAAGCAGCAGAACCGCAATCCGTTCTTCATCTACGCAGGTATGAACCAGCAGGGCGGTCATCCTACAACGGGTGATAATTATCCGCTACTTGCCGGCTACCAGTATTCGATCGGAGTCTGGGGTGCCCACAACTACAATATGTTCTGGCAGGGCCGTACAGGCGGCGGAGCCGCTCTCTCGACAGTGCAGCGCTACTATCTGAACACCTGCGAGCAGTGGTTCACCAACGGCAAGCGCAA
>JAIDJZ010000290.1 GCA_029051965.1 Paramuribaculum sp.
CCTTCCCTCCGCACCGGAATCGGCTAAAAAAATAAGCTCGCATATTGTATAAATTAAATTTGAACACTTACTTAACAGAGGTTGTGAGACGGGATCATCAGCGATTTTTGCGGGCTGACTTCCGATGGCGGGAGATAATCTCGCGGGCCAGGGCGATATGAGACGTCGCGCCGCGGCTGTCCGGATCATAGAGAAGAGCCGGCAGCCCGTGGGAGGGTGCTTCCGACAGACGGATGTTACGGGGTATGACAGTCGTGAAGACCATGTCGCCGAAATGGCTTTTCAGCTCCTCATAGATCTGATTGGCCAGACGCAGACGGGCATCATACATAGTCAGCAGGAAGCCCTCGATCTCGAGGCCGGGATTGAGCTTAGGCTTGATTATGCGGATCGTGTTGATCAGCTTTGTGATCCCCTCAAGAGCGAAATACTCGGCTTGAACCGGAATTATCACGGAGTCAGCGGCCGTCAGGGCGTTGACAGTGATCAGTCCGAGCGACGGAGAGCAGTCAATCAGAATATAGTCATACTGATCGCGTACCGGAGCAAGCGCACGCGCCATTACGTTCTCACGGTTCTGGCGGCTGATAAGCTCAAGCTCGGCGCCGGCAAGATCAATCCGGGAGCCGATCAGGTCGAGACCTTTCATACAGGTCGCAACCTGAGATCCGGCAAGAGGGTATTCGTCGACAAGACATTCATAGATCGACGAAGACATATCCTCGGGTTTGATACCGTAGCCGGAAGTTGCGTTGGCCTGCGGGTCAGCGTCGACAATGAGCACTTTCTTCCCTTCCGACGCCAGCGAAGCGCCGAGATTGATTGTAGTGGTGGTCTTTCCGACCCCTCCTTTCTGATTAGCTATTGCGATTATTTTACCCATACGAAGATAAAAGTTTGCGGTAATTCGAATGCAAAGTAATGGTTTTTCAATGTAATAGAAAAGGGCAAGCCTCGCAAAAGTGACATTTGTGTTTATAAATCGGACATAATGTCAATAACTCGTGGAACATTTAACATATATTGTTCCACACGCACTGCCCTACCTCACCTGAGAAGCAGCTGCGCGTCGCCGTAGCTCAGAAAACGGAAGCCGCCGTCGAGCGCATAGTCATACATTCTGCGCCAGTCGCCCCCGGTGAAGGCTGAGACAAGCAACAGGAGTGTCGACTGCGGCTGATGGAAGTTGGTGACCATCCCGTCGACCACCTTATATTCGTAGCCCGGAGCTATTATAATACGGGTGGAGGCCGTCAGCCTCTCCATCGAGTTCTTTTCCAGCCAGCCGGCAAGAGCTCCGAGAGCTTCAGCAGTCGGAAGCGCGGGATGAGACTCTGAATAGGGATACCACTGTTCGACCATGTCAGGTTCACCTCCCTGAGCCACGACACACCCAAGATGATAGAGACTTTCGAGAGTGCGCACAGAGGTTGTCCCGACAGCAATCACACGACGCTGCCCACGCGACAGTTCACGGATCAGAGCCGTCTCCACGGATATGAACTCACTGTGCATTCCATGCTCTCCGATAGTTGCCGTTTTTACGGGCTGGAAAGTGCCGGCGCCTACATGGAGCGTGAGCTCGCGGCGCACAATACCGCATGCATCGACCTGCTCAAGCACCTCGGGAGTGAAATGAAGTCCGGCTGTCGGCGCCGCAACAGACCCTTCCACACGTGAAAAAACCGTCTGGTAATCCTCGGCATCGGTCTCCTCTGTATCGCGGTTGAGATAGGGCGGAATCGGGATCTCACCGGCAGCCTCGATTATCTGCGAAAACGAGACACCTCCGGTCCACGAAAACCCGACAACCGATCCGGAGTCGGATTTTTCCAGCCGCTCGGCACGGAGGAGGATCTCCTCCCCTCCAACCGTCAGAGGCATCTCCAGAATCCCGCTCTTCCAGCGCTTCGAGTTGCCGACGAAACAGCTCCACGAACAGCATTGGCCGGCAGCGAATGACTGCTGGTAGTCGCGCGGCTCAACCGGCTCAAGACAGAATATCTCAATGCGCGCTCCGCCCGGCTTGCGGAAGCGCAGACGGGCGTTTATCACTTTCGTATTGTTGTAGACAAGCATCGACGCCGGAGGCAGCAGAGAGGGGATTTCGTCGAAACGATGTTCCGACAGGTTTCCGTCATGATCTCTGACCAGAAGCCTACATGAGGCCCTCTCGGACAAGGGATGGCGTGCGATGCGTTCGTCGGGCAGAGGATAATTAAACTCCTCTATGTCTATATCTTTAACATTCATAGCTGTTTCCTTTTACATATTCATTCCGCCGAGACCTGTCAAATCCCGCCGCAAAAGAGAATCATTGCAGCTGGGCGTCATCAGCGGACTGCAAAATTAGCGATTTTTTTCGCAATAACGCCTTAGTTTACCCGTCGGAATGTTTGTTAATCGAATTAAAATTCGTAAATTTGCAGCCGAATTCGTAATCTCTGGCAGGAAATGTGTGGCCTGCGT
>JAIDJZ010000291.1 GCA_029051965.1 Paramuribaculum sp.
TCCTTTCTCAACTCGCTGAAATCACTCAAAAATCCATCTTTATGCTAACCTGAGTTAAAAGTAAACACACTCTTAGAGAATGTTTGGGGAATCAGCCTTTGCCGATGCATTTGTAGATCAATCCCTCTTCATGCAGTTCGGCTGAGTCGTAGATGTTTCGTCCGTCGACAACGAGATTGCCGCGCATTGCTTTGCGGACCACGCGCCACGACGGGACACGGAATTGCTTCCATTCCGTCAGCAGGGCAATTGCGTCGCAGTCGATGACGGCGTCATACATGTCGCGGGCGTAGGTGACACAATCGCCGATCCGACGCCGGCATTCGTCCATTGCGACGGGGTCATAGACAATGACCTGTGCGCCACTCTTGAGCAGATTGTCGATTACTACGAGCGACGGGGCCTCGCGCATGTCGTCAGTCTCTGGTTTGAATGCCAGACCCCAGATGGCGATACGTTTTCCTTCAAGTGAGCCGAGGTTGTTCTTCAGTTTGTTGAAAACGACCTGTTTCTGAAGGGCGTTGACTTCTTCGACAGCTTCGATTATGTGCATGCGATAGCCATTGGCACGTCCTGTCTGAGCCAACGCTTTGACATCCTTCGGGAAACAGCTGCCCCCATATCCGCATCCGGGATAGAGGAATTTGTTGCCGATGCGTGCGTCTGATCCGATTCCTTTCCTGACCATGTTGACATCTGCGCCAACGAGCTCGCAGAGGTTGGCGATGTCGTTCATGAAGGATATTCGGGTTGCAAGCATTGAATTGGCTGCATATTTTGTCATTTCCGCCGAGGCAATGTCCATGAATATAACGCGGAAGTTGTTGAGGAGGAAGGGACGGTAGAGTCGTTCCATTACTTTGCGGGCGCGGGGCGAATCTGTTCCGATGACGACGCGGTCGGGCGACATGAAGTCTTTTATCGCCGCACCTTCTTTAAGGAATTCAGGGTTGGAGGCGATGTCGAAATCTATTTTCAGATCACGCTTTTCAAGTTCTTCTTCGATCACGCGCCGGACAATGCGGGATGTGCCGACCGGCACTGTGCTTTTTGTCACAAAAATAGTGTAGCGGTTCACGAGGCTTCCGAATCTGCGCGCTACAGCTTCGACATAAGAAAGATCGGCGCTTCCGTCTTCGTCGGGCGGAGTCCCTACGGCGCAGAAAACGACATCGACGTCATCGATGCATTCAGCCAGGTCCGTCACAAAGTTCAGCCGTTTTTCCTTTACATTGCGATTGACCAGAGTGTCGAGCCCCGGCTCGTAGATGGGGATTATTCCGTTGAGCAGCCGCTCAATTTTCTTTTCATCAATATCGACGCATGTGACATTGATTCCGACTTCAGCGAAGCATGCTCCGCTGACAAGGCCTACGTATCCAGTTCCGACAATCGCTATATTCATTATCTGTTTCTTTATTCGTTTGGTTAATCAGTGGGCGCTCTCCCGGCGGAGGCAACCGCCTGCAAAATTAGCGAAATTCTCCGGAATAAACGAATGGAAATTCCCAAGTCTGGGCTTTGCGCCTTAAATTACTCCCGGCAATATATAATTATTGGGTCGATTCTGCGTTATCTAAAGGTACGACTCTAATAAAACCGATGAATTCCCGTTTCCGAAGATACCTGTCATTTATTTTATTTTTCCTGCTGACGACACTCAGTGGCTTTTGTGCGGATGTGACAATTCATGGAAAAGTGACCGACCAGAATTCGAAGCCGGTTGAGTTCGCGACTGTCAGAATCAAAGGGACCGCACTCGGGGTTACGACAGGTCTGGATGGCGATTACCGGATTCAGACTCCGGCAAGGGACACTCTTGTCATTGTCTTTTCCTGCATTGGCTTCAACGAGGAGTCGCGCACACTCATCGGGCCTAAGGGGGATCTCACTATAAACATGCGTCTGAGGGAAAACACGAAGGTTCTGGAAGGGGTTGAAGTGACCGACATCAGGAAGCAGACCGGTTCGATCCAGCGGCTGGACGCAGGCGATTATAAACTGGCGGCTGACGCTACGGGCGGGAGCATCGAATCGATGATCTCGACAATGGCCGGCGTCAGCTCAAGCAATGAGCTGTCGTCGCAATATTCTGTCCGAGGCGGGACTTATGATGAGAATTCGGTCTATATCAACGGTATAGAAGTCTATCGTCCGCAGCTGATCAGTTCGGGCCAGCAGGAAGGTCTGTCGATCATCAATCCCGACATGGTCGGTGAGATCGGCTTTTCGACAGGCGGATTTCCGGCCGAGTATGGCGACAAGATGTCGTCGGCGCTCGACATCACTTATCGTCAGCCCGAGTCGTTTGAAGGATCGGTCGGACTCAGTCTGATGGGTGCAAATCTTGCCATCGGACAGAGTTCGCGCCATTTCTCGCAGCTTCACGGGGTGCGTTACAAACGCAACAACTCATTGCTCAGCTCTCTGGAAACGAGGGGAGAATATGACCCGCGCTACTTCGACTATCAGACATTTCTCAATCTGAAAATATCGCCGAAATGGAGAATGTCGGTTCTCGGAAATATCTCGGTCAACGATTATAAGTTCACACCAGTCAACCGAACGACGAATTTCGGGACGGCGGAGGATGCCAAGCAGTTTAAGGTCTATTTCGATGGGCACGAGAAGGATAAATTCGAGACCTATTTCGGAGCCTATACGCTTGAATTCACTCCGTCGCGCGCTACGTCGCTTCAGCTGCTTGCATCGGCATTTCTGACCAACGAATTGGTTGCCTATGACATTTCGGGCGAATATTGGCTTGACCAGGCCGGTACCGGAGGCAGTGAAGGAGTCGGGGGAGAGCTTGGTGTCGGCCGGTATCATGAACATGCGCGAAACCGCCTGAAGTCGTCAGTGATCGACCTGTCGCTGAAGGGGACAAGCGTTGTCGGCAGACACAATCTCACTTATGGATTGGGATTCCGCCGACAGAGTGTCATGGAACGTTCCCGAGAATGGGAGCTCCGGGATTCTGCGGGTTTTTCGCTGCCGACGGTTCCCGATCAGCTGAAGGTCATCTATAATCTGTCGGCTCATGAGAATCTGTCGACTTCCAGATTCAGCGGTTTTCTGCAGGATAACTGGAGGATAGCGACGTCGGGCGGTTTTCTGAATCTTAATGCGGGTCTGCGCCTGAGCTACTGGGATTATAACAAAGAGCTGCTTCTAAGTCCGCGAGTCAATGTCGGTTTTATACCCGAGGCGTCGCCGTCGTGGGCTTTCAGAGCCGCTGTCGGCCTCTATTATCAGGCTCCATACTATAAGGAGTTGAGAACTATCGAGGAGGATGAGAACGGCAATGCGGTTGTGAGTCTCAATCCGGATATAAAATCGCCACGCAGCTGGCATTTTATCGCCGGTGCGGACTATACGTTCCGCGCTTTCAACCGCCCGTTTAAACTTTCGGGAGAGGTATATTATAAGGCGATGAGCAATCTGATTCCCTATGAGCTGGACAATCTTAAAATTGTCTATAGCGGACTCAATGAGTCATCAGGCTTTGCCACCGGTATCGATTTCAAGCTGTTCGGTCAGTTTGTGGCGGGCAGCGATTCGT
>JAIDJZ010000292.1 GCA_029051965.1 Paramuribaculum sp.
GCACAGACCTCATCATGGCCTACGTTGACAAACATCTCGACACGATCGAAGCCAATGAGCCTCGACTGAGAACAGGCGAACATCTGCTGATGGGAGCCTCGCCACTCGCCAGAGACTGCGGGGCCGCCTCGCTTCCTGCCGTCATTCTGACTGACACAACAGGAACGGTCCGCGACGTAATCGTCGGAATGAACAATGATCTTGCATCAGACGTTATACAGAAGATGGCTCTGATCTCACAGAATCAGATAAAAAGCCCGGACTCTGCGAGCCCGAAAAAAACTACTGACAATCAAAATGAAATTATAACCTCTATGGAAACCGTACATTTCAAAAACACCCCCTGCCACACCTATGGAACACTGCCCGCAGTCGGTTCCAAAGCTCCCGAATTCAGCCTGACGGGAGCCGATCTTTCAACGATCAATTCCAGTGATTACAAAGGAAAGACAATCGTTCTCAACATATTTCCAAGCCTCGACACAGAAGTGTGTGCCCGTAGCGTGCGACGTTTCAACGAGGAGGCCGGCAAACTCGACAACACGGCTGTCATCTGTGTATCAGAAGACCTGCCCTTTGCCATGTCGCGCTTCTGCACGATCGAAGGACTTCAGAATGTCACACCCGCTTCCGCATTCCGCTCGCCTATGTTTGGAGAAAAATATGGCGTGATGTTGGTTGACGGACCGCTTGCAGGCCTGCTGACCCGCGCCGTCATCATCATAGGTCCTGACGGAACAGTCAGATACCGCGACCTTGTCAACGAGATCACCAACGAACCAGACTATGAAGCCGCTATCCGTGTTCTGACCGGAAAATACTGACTTCTGTCACTACAGGAATAAGAGCCGGTTCCCCAATATTTGTTAATGCTGGGGAACCGGCTCTTATTGCTATTCCTCTCGGCGCAAGTCTTATCGGAGAGCAGCCATCAGTCTGGAGCGTTTAATTTTCGGAACATAGCCCACAACAGTGTCGGCAGTTCCATGACCGACAATAACGACAAGAGCCTCCCCTTCGTCACCTCGATCCGAATCGGCACGGAAATAGCAGCGGCTGATTTCATGATTGCCGATCTCTCTGTTGTAGACAACCATATCCGAGGGAATCGAAGCGATAATTTCAAGGATATTTGCCCGCGGAGCGGCATTCGGCCCGACAGCGACCTCGCCTTTAATGGACTTCAGACCGATATTATTGAAGATCTCACTGCCGTTTTTAATAACCTCCATTCCGTCTATTGCGCCGACTCGTTCGTAGATCTGTCGCAACGAACCCGGATCTTCCGGCTGCGGGAGGCTGGCCACAACCATTACCGGATAGTGGTCTGAAGGATTACGCGGTGTGTAGGTCTTCGATTCGATCTCGCCGGGAGCGTCCTTAAGCTCCGAAGATGATCCATCTCCGTCGTCTGTCCGATATGTATCGGTCAGCACGCCGTAGCGCTCGATCACGACATCGGGCGTCACAAAGACATGGTCGATACGCGATTTGCTGTAGCCGTTCGTGTAGTAGCCGTTGAAAGTTCCGTTGGGAGCATAGCGGATGCCTGCCACCTCATAGGAGTCGAGCATATCGCCGTTGCCGAGCATCGTACGGTAGGACTGATGGGTCTGGTCCACATTAAAGTCACCGGTCACAAACGCAGGCGCTCCGCCGGCAACTTCCTCAATGCGTCTTTTGACAAGGTTAGCGCTTTCGATGCGGGCCTGCTTTCCGACGTGGTCCATGTGGAGATTCATAAAGACAAAAACCTGTCCGGAGGGATAATGATAGAACTTTCCCCATGAACAGATGCGCGGACAGACGGCATCCCAGCCCAGACGTCCGGGCGTTTCAGGGGTTTCCGAAAGCCAGAAATCGCCGCTGTCAAGAAGTTCGAAAAGATCTGTGCGGTAGAAAATCGCCGAATGCTCTCCCTCGGCAACCCCGTCTTCGCGACCGACACCGGTATAGGCATACCCCGGCAGACGGTTGACAAGACTGTCGAGCTGATGGCGGAAGCCCTCCTGAGTGCCGAAAATCTCAAAATTATGAAACCGCACAAGATCCGCTATGTAAGGAAGGCGGCGTCCCCAGCCATTTCCGGCCACAGAGTCACTGTGGTTGGCCTGACGCAGGTTGTAACTGGCAACATTAAAACGGGCCGGTTCCATCTCAGACCTCGCCGCAACCGGCAGGCAGCAACAGCCGAGAACCGTAAGGATAAAAAGAATTTTTAAGCGATGCATGATGACAATAATGATTTTATGGTAAGTAAGTGTTCAAATTTAAACGATAGTAAGTGAACGAAAATCTTTTATACAATCTGCTGCTTCTTTTCTGCCGCT
>JAIDJZ010000293.1 GCA_029051965.1 Paramuribaculum sp.
CGAGAAGCCAGTTGAGCCATAGAAGAAAGATTCCTTTGCCGTTGTCGAGTTGTCGCTGCATTACTGTCTTTGAGTTCCTTTTCTTAAGTTGATAGTGGCCGGACCGTGCGGACCGGTCCGGATTGATTCTACATGTTGCGGCGGAAGTAGTCGAGCAGACGCGCGACCACAACCTCGCGGGAGTTGCAACCGTTGATCGAGTGGTTCATATTGGGGAACATGAGCATGTCAATCCACCGGCCCTCGGCCTCAGTCCGGGAGGCATACTGGACGGCGTTGAAGAAATGGACATTGTCATCGGCCGTTCCATGCATTATTAACAGCGGAGAGCGCCGATTGTTGATATATGTCATTGTCGATGCTTCGTCGTAGCCATCCTGATTCTCCTGCGGAGTCAGCATGTAGCGTTCGGCATAGACAGTGTCGTAGAAGCGCCAGTCGGTGACGGGTGCGACCGCAACTGCCGCTGCATAAGGCGCATCGGGCTGTGACGAAGCCATGATTGCTTCATAGCCGCCATAGCTCCATCCGAAAATGCCGATTCGGGATGCGTCGACATAGGGCAGATTGCCGGCATATCTTGCAGCGGCGATCTGGTCGATCGATTCGTAGTGGCCAAGTCGCTTGTAGACAACGTCCTGGAAAGCTCGTCCGCGGCCTCCGGTGCCTCGTCCGTCGACACAGACAACAACAAATCCGGCTTTTGCAAAATAATTTTCATAACCGATGTGCCAGCGGTCGAGAACTTCCTGCGATCCGGGACCCTGATATTGGTACATGATGGCCGGATAGCGTTTGGCCGGATCAAAACCGGCGGGCTTGATGATATAGCCGTTGAGGGTCACTCCGTCGTTTGTCATGGTGAAAAACTCAGGCTTCGGAGCCGATTCCCAACGTTTGGCGTAGGCATTGTTTTCAAGCAGAGTGCGCACTTCTTTACCTGTTGCGGCTGAGTTGAGAGTGTAGACCGGAGCTTTCGTCGTCGAATTATAGTTGAGAACGTAATAAGTTCTGTCGGGCGAGAACGATGCCGAAGAGTTGCCTTTTGCAGGTGAGAGCGGGGTCACTTTTCCCTTGCGGTCGACCGAGCTGACCGAACGGTTGATGGCTCCCGAGGCAGTCGAGCAGTAGAAATGGGTTCCGGCGGCGTTGCAGCCGTAGTAGGCTGTGACGTCGTAGTCGCCGGAAGTGAGCTGACGCTGGAGTGCGCCTGCGTAGCTGTATTCATAGAGATGTTTGTAGCCTGATCGTGATGAGGTGATGACGAATGATTCCGGCAGGTAGGCTATTTCTTCATATGTCGCCGGATCGAGCCACGCTTTCCACTGTTCGACCAGAACCGATTTGCTGACGGTCGAGCGGGGATTGACAGAGAAGAGTTCCATGCGGGTCTGGGCGCGGTTGAGGGTTGTGACCATCAGTCGATCGGGCGATGCTCCGAATGCGATGCGCGGGATGTATTCTGTCTGAGTGCCGGGAAGCGTTATGTCCTTGATTTTGCGGGTCTCTACGTCGTAGGAATGGACGCTTACGGTTGAATTGGTCTGTCCGGCAACCGGATATTTATATGTGAAGTTGCCCGGATAGAGTGCATATTGCTTCATCGGATCACATGTTCCCTCGTAGAGAGGAAACGAGAACGACGGAACAGCCTTTTCGTTATATTTCAGGTAGCAGAGCACAAGATTGTCGGGCGACCAGCACATGGAGCTGTTCGTCGAGAATTCCTCTTCGTAGGTCCAGTCGGGGATGCCGTTGATGATTTCGTTTCTGCGGCCGTCGGTGGTTACAGCCACTTCAGACCAGTAGTCGAGTTTCTTGATGTAGATGTTGTTGTCAGCCGCGAATGCGATCATACGGCTGTCGGGCGAGAAGATCGGAGCCTGCTGGCGCGGATGCTCCTCGGAAAGAGGCTTGAGCAGACGGGAGCGGAGTTCGTAGATATAGTATCTGGCAGTGAACGAACGGCGGTAGATCATCTCTTTGTCGAGATAGACGAGCAGTTTGCCGCCGTCGGGGCTGAGGGTGAATCCTTCGATGTGGCCGAGGGTGGTTTCGCGTGTGTGTCCGAGATCCATAAGGGTCTCTGTTTCTTTGCCGGTCTTGAGATCGTAGCTGACGATACGTCGTCCGTCGGAGCTGATGCCGAGATATCCTGTGCCGTCGGAGGTGTATTGCAGAGGAGGGAGCGCGGCGGGCATCTGCGACCCGTTGACGTAGCGTTCGAGTTCAGGATAGTCTTTGACGGAGTTGCTGCCGGCGGCAAATGAGGCGAGCGGGAGTGAGAGAGATGCGAGATATAATAAAACTGAGACTGTTTTCATGAGTCGTGGTAGTTTAAGTGAAGATTGGGTTACCAAAGAGTTAGTTGCCGGTCGTCGTCTGGCGTTTCGTTTTTTTTCTGGGGTTCCTTGTAGCCGAATATTTCCTCGACTTCAGGATCTTTTTTCAGAGGAATCGGGTCGGGTGCCACAAACCAGTCGGTGCTGTCCATCAGTTCGTCGATGGCCGAGATTCTGACTGATTGCTCCGAGGCGGGTCCGACATCTTCCATTCCGGCCAGAGTCACTCCGAATGTCGGTTTTGATTTTCGTTTCTTTTTCCGTTTTTTCGCGACCGGGGGGACCGGAGGAAGATTCGTTTCGGTTTTTTTGTCCTCGCCGGCGTTTTCAGCGGTGGATTCCGGTTTTGGCGAAAGGCTGGCGATTTCTTTTTCAAGTGCCTTGATCCGTTCGCGAAGCTCGGCTTCGGCTTCGGCGTGGAGATAGAGGTTGTTTTCGATAGTCGAGCGCAGCTGTTCGGATTCGCGGCTCGCGAGCTCGGTTGCCTGTGCGCTTTCGACGAGCCTGCGCTGCAGACTGGCGATTGTTGCGTCGGACTGTTTGATCTCCTGTGTCAGGCTGATTAC
>JAIDJZ010000294.1 GCA_029051965.1 Paramuribaculum sp.
CGACAGCTCTACATCCCCCTCTGCTATGAAAACCCTTCGCCCCATCCTTTCCTTCATCCTTCTTCCTCTCTCCATGTTTGCTGCCGCGAATCTGCCGGCCGACTCAGTCCCGACCGACGGATCGCCCGACCCAATGCCCGGAGCCGTAGGGCTGACACTCAGCGGCGGCGGAGCCAAAGGCATAGCCCACATCGGCGTCATTCAGGCCCTCGAAGAAAACGGCATCCCGATCGACTGCATAACCGGAACCTCGATGGGCGCGATCGTCGGCAGCCTCTATGCGATGGGCTACTCTCCCGACGAAATGATGCAGTTGATCCAGTCCAAACCGTTCAGCTACTGGTCGACCGGCCGGATCGACCCCGACCTTTCCTACTACTTTCTCGAACCCGAACCCTCTCCCGCCAACGTCAGCGTGACCGTCGGAAAAGGAGGTTCCTCACGCTCCGTCCTGCCGACCTCTCTGATCAATCCTCTTCCGATGAACTTCGCCTTCATGGAACTCTTCTCTGGAGCTTCAGCCCAGTGCGGCGGCGACTTCAACCGCCTGATGGTCCCCTTCCGTTGCGTCGCATCCGACGTCAACCGAAAGCAAAAAGCCGTTTTCTCCAGCGGCGATCTCGCCGACTGCGTCAGAGCTTCAATGAGCTTCCCGATGGTCTTCCACCCGATCGAAATCGACGGTCGCCCAATGTTCGACGGCGGAATCTACGACAACTTCCCCGTCGACGTGATGATCAGCGAATTCAACCCTCAGATACTCATCGGCGTCGACGTCAGCAGCGGAAACTCCACCGTCGACCCCGACCAGAACATGATGGACCAGCTCGAAGCCCTGATCATGCAGTACAGCGACTACTCCGTCCCCCGCTCCCGCGGAATGAGGCTGAAAATGGACCTCGACCGCTTCGGCCTGCTCGACTTCGACAAAGCCTCCGAAATCTACGCCATCGGCTATAACTACGCCATCTCCCGGATCGATTCTATAAAAGCCCGTGTCGCCCAGCGACGGCCCGCTGCCGATGTCCGCCGACGACGCCGTGAATTCCGGAAACTCACTCCACGGCTCTCTTTCGATTCCGTACGCGTCTCAGGCGGAACCCGCCGACAGAACGCATGCCTGCAGGCCCTATTCACCCGCCACCTTTCCGACACCCTTTCCCTTGCGCAAGCCCGCAACGCCTACTATCGCGCCCTGACGCCCGGAAAACTAAGCGACTTTCTCCCTCAGGCAACCTACAGTCCCGACTCCCGACTATTCTCGCTCAACCTCAGAGCAACCGTCAAAAACGACTTCCGCCTCGCCCTCGGAGGCTATCTGACCACCGACGCCAACTCCATGCTCTACCTCTCCGGAGGCTTCAGCACACTCAGCTTCAACTCCCTCGACATAGCCCTGTCCGCATGGCTCGGACAAAGCTACCTCGCCGCTATGGCCGACGCTAAGATCCAGCTCCTGCGCGCCAACCCATCGTCGCTCGGTCTCATGGCGGTCGTCTCCCGGCAGAAATACTTCCCCGACGAACGCTTCTTCTTCCAGACTTCCGACCCCAACATCCTGACTCGCGACCAATACTACGCCCGACTGACCTACGCCACTGCCGTCGGACGCCATGCCAAAGCCGAGTTCGGAATCGGCGCCGGACTGATCGACAACAACTTCCGCTATCTATCCAACGTCTCGACCCAGCCCGCTCTCCGGCAGAAGCTCGCGCAGGCAATAGCCCGATTCGACCATTTCACTCTCGACTCACGCGACTTCCCGACCTCCGGATCCCGCTACCGCATCGCTCTCCGGGGCGTCGCCGGATCCTACGCCGTAACAGATCCACTCGTCGGAAAATCCTCCGTCAGAAAAGCATGGGGACGCATCGACATCGACCTTGACCACTATTTTCCCCTCTCCGGTCGTTTCTCGCTCGGAACGAACCTCAAAGCGACCGCCTCTTCCGACAGACTCCTCGACGGGTTCTACACCTCCGTCGCAGCCGCACCTTCCTACCTGCCCGCCCCCTCGATGGCCGACATCCTTATTCCAGACCTCCACGCCCACCAGTTTGCAGTCGTCGGACTCGAACCCGTCTGGATCTTCAACGACATGTTTCAGCTCCGCTCGCGCCTCGACGCCTTCCTCCCCTACCGCGCTATTCTCCCCGCAGCCGACGGCTCCGCACGCCTCGGTCGCCCGTTCCGCGACCCGCAGTTCTTCGGTGAGCTAAGGGGCATCTTCCGCCTAAGCTTCGCATCCGTATCAGCCTTTGTCCATTACACGACCGCCTCTTCCGGCCAATGGAACTTCGGACTGACATTCGGACTGCCTCTGACCGCACCCTCCTTCCTGTAGCAGCCTGATTATTTTCCACCCGGATGGCGGCGGTTCGTCAGAACGGTTCAGATGAGTGCTCATCCCTTCGACGACGCCGCAGACGGGCCGTTATCACGGACCGCCCTAATATTGAATTGGGCAGCTAACTCCCGAGATCCGGCCCTATCTTTGCGGATATGATGCCGCACCCATATATCCCCCCGCGCACGCGCCACCTCTTCCGCCGCGACTACGCCGCCCAGTTCGAACGCTGGGTCGGCTATCGCCTGCACCCCCACGCCCGACGCGCCGTAGCCCACCTCGAGCGGCAGCGAGCACGCCGCCAGCCCCAGCGGCTCATCCTCTGCAACAACACCTCATCAATCGACATCCTCCGACAGACCCTCGCCGACTACGTTCTTTGGCGAGCCTCCGTCGTGCAGCCCGGCGACCCCTTCTGCGTCGTCGGCCGCTCCCGTGCCGACATCAACCGCATTCTACCCAAACGGAAGCTCCGCACCCTTCCCGATCCCCGCTGGCAACCAATCCTCGTCTCCTCACGCACCCCCGACCACTGCCGCGGACTCAACTTCCCCCTCGCC
>JAIDJZ010000295.1 GCA_029051965.1 Paramuribaculum sp.
TACTGGTAACGAGCCTCCCGTGCACGCTCTGGGTGTCCTTTGTCATTGTGGACTCGGTAATTGTGGTGTTTTTGCCTCTTTATAAAAAGTATATGAAGAAATGACAACGACCCTTTCCTCAATTCCGAACGACTCCAGGCAGGAGCTTGACCGTAAAGAATTTCCGATTCTGGCCGGAATCGGAAGTCCTGCCGATGTCAGGAGTCTCGACCCGACGGAGCTGCCTCAGCTCTGCAACGACATACGCAGGTTTCTCATCGGACAGCTGTCGAAAAATCCGGGCCACTTCGCCTCGAGCATGGGTGCTGTAGAGCTGACGGTCGCACTCCACTATGTCTTCAACACACCCTACGACCGCATTGTCTGGGACGTCGGCCATCAGGCCTACGGACACAAACTGCTGACGGGACGAGCCGAACGGTTCCACACCAACCGGACAATGGGCGGACTGAGCGGATTCCCCTCGCCTGCCGAAAGCGAATATGACACCTTTTCGGCCGGCCACGCCTCCAACTCGATCTCGGCGGCTCTCGGAATGGCTGTTGCCACGGCTCTCAAGGATGAGAATCCGAAGCGAAATGTCGTGGCCGTCATCGGCGACGCCTCGATTTCAGGCGGACTGGCCTTCGAAGGGATCAACAACGCAGCCAACTCAAATGCCAACGTTCTGATAATCCTCAACGACAACGACATGTCGATTGACCACAACGTCGGCTCGCTCAACTCCTATCTGGCCCACCTGACGACATCGAAAGCCTATAACACACTGCGGTTCAAAGCATACAACACATTGCGCCGCACTCATCTGTTCTCTGAAAAACACCGCGGACGGGTGCTTCGCTTCAACAACTCCCTCAAGTCGCTCATCACAAAGGAACAGAACCTGTTCGAGGGGCTGAACATCCGCTATTTCGGACCGTTTGACGGCCACGATCTGCCACGCATCATCCGTGTGCTTCAGGACATCAAGGACATGAACGGGCCGCGGATACTGCACCTGCGCACTGTCAAGGGACGCGGATTCCTGCCCGCCGAGGAAAACCCGGCTGAATGGCATGCCCCGGGGCGCTTCGACCCGGTCACAGGCAAACGCATCCTGAACGAAACGACCGACATACGGCCGCCGAAGTATCAGGACGTTTTCGGCGAGACTCTCGTCGAACTCGCCCGCAACAATCCGCGGATCGTAGGCATCACGGCAGCAATGCTCTCCGGCACCTCGGTCTCGATGCTCCGCAACGAAATGCCCGAACGCACGTTCGACGTCGGGATTTCCGAAGGCCACGCCGTCACTTTCGCAGGCGGAATGGCCAAAGACGGACTGATACCTTTCGTGGCTATCTACTCTTCGTTTCTCCAAAGAGCCTATGATCATATAATCCATGACGTCGCACTCATGGAACTGCCGGTCGTCTTCGCAATCGACCGCGCAGGTATTGTCGGCGAGGACGGAGCGACCCACCACGGCCTGTTCGACCTTTCATATCTTTCCGACATTCCGGGAATGACGATAGCGTCGCCCCGCAACGAAATAATGCTCCGCAACCTGCTTTTCACCGCCCAGCTGCCCGGAAGAAAGGGCCCGATCGCCATACGCTATCCGCGCGGCGAAGGTAAAAACGCCGAATGGCGTCAGCCGATGAAAGCACTCGAGGAGGGAAAAGGCGAAATGCTGACCGACGGCCACGACGTCGCAGTGCTTTCACTCGGACCGATCGGCGACATTGCAGCCGAAGCCGTGCGGGAGGCTAACAGACAAGGCATCTCCACCGCCCACTACGACATGATCTTCCTGCGTCCGCTCGACGAATCGATCCTCCGGAAAATCGGCGACAGCGGGATGCCTGTCGTGACAGTCGAGGACGCATCGGTCAAGGGTGGACTCGGATCGACGGTGCTCGAATGGTTCTCCGACAACGGCTATACCAACCGCGTGACCCGCATCGGCACACCCGCCGCCCGGTTTGTCACCCACGGCAAGGTCAGCGAACTCCACTCGCTCTGCGGCATGGATGCCGACTCGATCCTTAAAGCTATCACCAACGCTAACAATCCCACGAAATGAAAATTGTCATTGCCGGCGCAGGCGAAGTCGGGTCTCATCTGGCCCGAATGCTTTCACACGAAAACCAGGACATCATCATAATCGACACCAATCAGGAACGGATCGAACATCTCGACCAGTCCTGCAATCTACTGACGGTTGTCGGACCGCCGACATCAATCTCAACCATACGCACGGCTATCGGCAACAGATGTGACCTCTTCATCGCGGTCACACCCGAGGAGACATCAAACGTGACGGCCTGCATGATCGCCAAAAGCCTCGGCGCAAAGAAAACCGTTGCCCGCATCGACAACTACGAATACATGCAGCGCGACAACGTCCGGCTCTTCAATTCGCGGGGGGTCGACGCAATGATCTATCCCGAATATCTCGCAGCGAAAGAGATTCTCAAATCGCTCGAAAGAAACTGGGTCAGAAACTGGTTTGAGCTCCACGACGGCGAGCTGATCGTTGTCGGGGTCAAGATCCGCGAAAACGCCGAGATCGTCGGCAAAAGTCTGCGTGAACTCTCGGCGACCAACCATTTCTATCATGTCTCCGCGATCAAACGAAACCAGGAGACAATCATCCCCGGCGGTAACGACTCAGTCAGAGCCAACGACATCATCTATTTCACGACCACCCGCGAACATATCGAGGGTCTGCGCCAGATCTGCGGCAAGACCCGCACCGACATCCGCAAGGTGCTCATCATGGGAGGCTCGCGGATCGCCGTAAGGCTCATCGCTCTTGCCGGCGACAAATATAAGTTCAGAATCATCGAGATGGACCGCGAGCGCTGCGAGAAGCTCGCCGAACGGTGTCCGGACGCACGCGTCAGCTGCGGTGACGCCCGCAACGTCGACATCCTCTCCGAAGAGGGCATCAGCGAGATGGATGCCTTCGTGGCACTGACGGACTCGTCGGAAACAAACATTCTCACCTCGCTGACGGCCAAAGAATACGGCGTCAAGAAAACCGTTGCCGAGGTCGAAAACATCCAGTTCATCTCTCAGGCCGAAAATCTCAATATCGGAACGATCATCAACAAGAAACTGCTCGCTTCGGGCAAGATTTTCCAGATGCTGATTGATGCCGACGTCGAATCGTCGAAGTTCATGGCTCTCGCCGATGCCGACGTGGCCGAGATCGAAGCCAAACCAAAAGCAAAAGTAACCCGCGCGGCAGTAAAGGACCTCTCGCTTCCGCGCGACATGACAATAGCGGGGCTGATCCGCAACGGGCAGGGAATGCTTGTCAGCGGTTCGACAACGATTCAGCCGGGCGACCATGTGCTGGTCTTCTGTCTGGCCAGTACGATCCACAAAATCGAACGTCTCTTCAACTGACCCCGTCATCTCCAACTGCCTATGAGTCCGAAAATCCGCCGAATAAACTATCCGATGCTGATCAGAGTGCTGGGCTGGCTGCTGCTGGTCGAAAGCTGCTTCATGGCAATCCCGCTGCTGACGGCCCTCATCTACGAAGAAAACGACTGGAAAGCATTTGCCATCGGATGGGGTGTTACGATCGCGTCCGGAGTGCTGCTCACCACCTTCGTCCGCCCGGCGCGCTCAGACATGGGACGCCACGAAGGATTCCTTCTGACGGCTTCAGTCTGGGTAGCCTTTTCGACCTTCGGGATGATTCCGTTTCTTCTGGCGGACAATCCGATAGGTGTGAGCGATGCATTTTTCGAGGCGATGTCCGGCTTTACCACAACGGGATGCTCAGTGCTCCTCTCGGTTGAGGACATGTCGCACTCGATCGCCATGTGGCGCGCTCTGATGCAATGGATCGGAGGAATGGGAATCATCCTTTTCACGCTTGCCGTCATCCCGATGCTCAATCACTCGGGCGGCATGCAGCTCTTCAACGCCGAAGTGACCGGAATCACCCACGAAAAGCTTCGTCCGCGAATCAGCTCGACCGCAAAAAGCCTCTGGCTCATCTACATAGGACTGACCGTCACTCTCATCGGACTGCTATGGGTCGGCCCAATGGATCTTTTCGACAGCATCTGTCACGCCTTTTCGGCAATCTCGACCGGCGGCTTCTCGACCCGCGACAACAGTCTGGCATTCTACAATTCCGATTATGTGACAATCGTAGTCACGATCTTCATGTTTCTCGGAGGCACGAGCTTTGCGCTGATGTACAGAGTCCTGCTCGGCGATCCCGGGGCGCTGATGCGCAACGATGTGTTCCGCTCCTATCTCATCATCATCGGGGGCTTCTATCTGGCTTTTGTCGGAAGCATCGTGATGCTCGGACAGGTAGAGGACTGGCGTTCCGTCACGATCTACCCTCTTTTCCAGATCATCTCGACCATCACGAGTACAGGGCTAAGCGTCTGCGATTTCGAGGCCTGGGGACCCTTTGTGCTGGCCCTGATCTTCGTGCTGATGTTCACGGGCGCATGTGCCGGATCGACCTCCGGCGGCGCAAAAATCGACCGGATGCTCTTTCTGATCAAAAACTCCCACAATGAGCTGTATAAATGCGTCCATCCCAACGCAGTGACCAACGTCAGAATCAACGACAAGGTCGTGCCGTCGCCGATCGTGTCGAAGGTGATCGCATTTCTCTGTATCTACATCATGGTGATCGCCGTCGGGGGAATCATTCTGACGGCTCTCGGACTGCCGATTGTCGATTCGTTTTTCTCGGCATTCTCCTGTGTCAGCAACACGGGACTCGGCGCAGGCGTGACGGGTCACGGCGGCAATTTCGACATTGTTCCCGATGCCGGCAAATGGGTTCTGTCATCATTGATGCTCATCGGCCGTCTCGAACTCTTCACTGTGCTGATCCTTCTGACTCCGGAATTCTGGATCAAATAGGAAATCAGTCTGACGCTATTGCGGCTCACCGGTCAGCAATGAGGCCGGATTGACAAACGCAAGCCGCGCGGTGGCACGCGTTGCCGCCGTGTAGATCCAGCGGTAGAAGTCTTTTGTCTGATATGCGTCCGGGGCTATGGAGCCCATGTCGACAAAGACGCTTTTCCACTGTCCGCCCTGTGCCTTGTGGCATGTGACCGCATAGGCATATTTCACCTGAAGCGCATTGACATAGGGATCACTGCGCAGAAGCCTCATGCGGGTTTTGACGGGTGTTGTCTCCGTAAACAGGTCCGGATCGCTCATTGCCGCCATATATAGATGGTTATATCGGTCAGGCTCGAGAGATGGGGTGTCATTGACAAGTGTGTCAAGCAGAATCTTGCAGTCAAACGAAAGATCGCGGTCAGGCAGACGCAGGCAGACGTCGGCAAAGCGGAATCCGTATTTCTCCTCAGTCCCGTAGATCGCATCGACAATAGCCGTGTCGCCGTTGGCCACAAAATCAAGTCCTTTCACTTTCGCGCTCCAGAGATAATTGTTTTTGGCGACCATCAGAAGCTCGTCGCGGCACAATTCCTCCTCACGATAGAGTATGTTGGCGCGGATTGCAAGATTGAACATCGTGGCGCGCCTGTTTGAACGGGTGACAAGAAGCGTCTCGGTGATTCCATGTTCGGCGTAGGCCGCCGAGATCTCATCTTCAAGCTCTTCGCCGCTGACCGTCACCACGTCGGCAAACTGACGGGTGAAAAGTTTCGGAACGGGAAGCTGCTCGCGAAGCATCGCCTTTCTCAGCCACGTAGCGTTATAGAGGATGCCGGAGTCCTTCGACTGTCGCACAACACGGGTCATCACCGCACGCGTCACTCTGAGTCCGAAGCCTTTCAGCACATCGGGGCTCATTGCCGGGCTTTCGACACATCCGACCGGAGGAAGCTGGGCCGTGTCGCCCAGAAGTATCATCCGACAGCCATCGCCGGAGTAGACATAGTGGATCAGATCCTCGAGAAGACTGCGGCCGCCCGCACGGTCGACGCCGGGGCCGTTGCCGATCATCGAAGCTTCGTCGACAATGAAAACTGCGCCGGTAAGGGGATTGTCGGCCACATCGGCCATGTCGCTCATCAGTCCGCCTTCAGTTCCCCGGTAGATGCGCCGGTGGATTGTCGAGGCGGGGAAACGCGCGAACCGGCCGAAGACTTTTGCGGCGCGCCCTGTCGGAGCGAGCAGAACGACCGGCACTTCAGCCTCACGCAACGCACGGACCAGCGCACCTGTCAGAGAGGTCTTGCCCGTTCCGGCATAGCCGCTGAGCAGGAAAACGGAATCGGACGGAGTCGCGGCCGAACAGAACCGCGCAAGCGCGGCCATCAGCTCTACCTGCTGATCGGTCGGATCATATGGCAGATTGAGAAAAATACGTTCGGCAAACTCATGGGTATCCATAGGGAGGAGGCTGTGCGGACCGGAGCTTATTTTCGGGCTGTCTTCAGACTGCGGACACTGTCGGTAGTCTGAATCAAGCGATGGAGATCGTCAGGAGTAAACGAAATATCAAACGAGTCTTTGCGGTCAGAGGCGACATAGCGGTTGCGGTAGCCGAACCGCGCATCGGAAATGTCGAGCAGCGACTTGCGCTGGAGCGAGTCGTCGAGCTGCTGACGGAGGAACGCGACAACACCGTGGCTGAGCGAGTCGCGGTTTTCTTTCATCACCATGAAGTCGAGTTTCTCAACATCGATCTCAGTGCGGAAGGTCACGTAGCGGTCCATCACCGACATACTGAGCAACACGACTCCGTCTTCAATCTCATAGGGGCAGTCCCGATTGTCGGAGCTGACACGGTTGCGCACCTTGATCTCGTCGATGTCACGCACCTGAGGCCTGTCAATGCTCATGACGCGCCATTCCCCTGCCGGTATCATAAAGGAGAGTCCCGGACGGGATGAACGCCCATCGACAGCGATGCGGAGACCGACTCCGGCATGGCGCGAGAGCGACAGCATACTGTCGAGCGCACCGGCCTCACCAAGCATTCCGAGAATCGTTGTCTGCACTTTGCGGTCGCTTGTGACCGAGGCTGAGTCGATCAGGTCGTCGTCGAGGGTGATCCACAGTGAAAGCAGCGAATCGGCTACTGACAGACCGACAGAATCGATCCGCAAATCGGCAGAAACCTCGAGAGGCAGACGTACAGGAGCCACGGCCGACAAGAGCATTTCAAGCGAATCGGGCGTATCGGACATCTCCGTTCCGGACGAGTCCTTACGGCATCCGAAGATGCCGCCCATAAGCATGATGCCTATGATTAGTATGAGTTTTTTCATAAGTAAGTGTTCAAATTTAAACGATAGTAAGTGAACGAAAATCTTTTATACAATCTGCTGCTTTTTTTCTGCCGCTTCCGGATTGTCGATCAGTCGAATATCTCGATATTCTCCTTCCCTCCGCACCGGAATCGGCTAAAAAAATAAGCTCGCATATTGTATAAATTAAATTTGAACACTTACTTAAGTTGACGTAGATGTTTACAATATCATGACGATCTGTCTGCTTCAGACAGAATCGCTTATTTCTCAGAATGCGTTTTTCTCCCCTGCGAAAACATTATAGACGGTCCTGAACATGATCTTCAGATCAAGCAGAAACGACCAGTTCTCGATATACCACACGTCGTGGCGCACACGCTCTTCCATCTGCCATAGTTCTTCGGTCTGGCCACGGAGTCCGTTGATCTGCGCCCAGCCGGTGATTCCGGGCTTTATGTAATGACGAACCATGTATTTGTCGATCAGAGCTGAATACTGCTCGGTGTGTTTCAGCATATGCGGACGTGGCCCGACAATCGACATGTCGCCTTTAAGAACGTTGAAAAACTGGGGAAGTTCATCGATCGAAGTGCGTCGCAGGAAATCGCCGAGACGCGTTTTCCGGGGATCATCCTTTGATGCCTGCACCTTATCCGCATCGGAATTAACTTTCATCGTGCGGAATTTCAGACAGTTGAATTCACGTCCGCGATAGCCGGTGCGCTTCTGGCTGAAAAACACCGGGCCGGGCGAAGTCATCTTGATCGCTATCGCTATGGGGATGAACACAAGCGGCGAACAGATCAGCACCGCACCGGAGAATGCGATGTCGAACAGACGCTTTATCAGTCGGTTGCGCATCTTTTTCAATGGCTGATGACGAAAGGAAAGAACGGGCACCTGCCCCATAGCATAGAGGTCGAAGGTGCGCGCCATTGTCGGTGAGAGCTGCGGAACATAATAGAACTGTGCGACTTTCGACTCGGCGATAGCCACAGTTGCCGCAATGTCCTCTTCTTCACTTCCCGGAAGGGTACAGAAGATTTCGTCGACACCGTGGCGCATTATAAAATCCTCGAGCTTGCTGATCGGGCCCCGGTAGAGTCCCTCGGGAGTTGCCTCACCCGGAGTACGGTCGAAAAATCCCAGAACCCGATAGCCGAAGCCGGTGTCGGAAGTCATTTCACGGAACAGGCGGTGGCCCGTCGAATTGTCGCCGACAATGACCACTTTCGAAAAGTTTCGGCCGTGGCCACGGTAATGCTTTATTATTATTCGCGAAACCGACCACCACATCGGGAAAAGCAGAAACAGAATTCCATAGAATTCGGCAAATCCCCTGAATGGCATCTGGTCGATCTGAAGAAAAAACAGACTCGCAATGAACAGAGGTGCATGTAGAAGCACGGCCTTGAAAGAGTTCGAGATGACATGCTCCATAGCAATCGCCCTTCGGGCCTGAGTGTTGGCCATCGAGTAAGCTGCCGGAAGATAGGCAAGGTTAGCCATGAGCCAGACAAGCCTCGGACGCTCGGCGTCAAATTCCGGAGTGAGGAGAACAGTTATAAAATAAGCGATATTCAGGATAAGGAAGTCACACCCCGTCAGAATCCACCGGATGTAACGTCCATAGCGTCCACGCTGATTTATGCCTGTCATGGTAGTTAATCGTTCTTGGCTGGTTTATAGAGGGAGGCCGCCCGGGCTTCCCCCCGTCGGAATAGCCCCGACGTAACGGTGGGCGGTATGACTCGGCCCACCGTCAGTCCGGGCGTATTAATCGGTAAAGAGGGATTATTCGCCTGCCATCTGATCGTCGATCATGCGGATGCGGGCTTCCATCTCATTGAGAGTGTTCTTGAGGCGCTGGATGTTCTTCTCCATCTCCGCAAGCATCGACGAGCCGGAGCGAGAACGGGCCGAAAGGAACGACAGGTTGTTTTCGTAGGTCGAGAGTTCGGCCTTACGGCTTTCGTAGGCACGCATCATCCTGTCGCGCTCTCTCGCAAGTTTGCCTTTGTCGCCGGCGTTGGCTGCCAGCGAGTTCTGGAAGTTTTCCATGCGGGCGCGCTTTTCGTGGATGTCGTATTTGTCATAGACCTGACGCATTGCCTCGCGATATGCATCATGGATTTTATCTTTGTCGCGGAAGGGTACGTGACCGGTTTCCTGCCACTTCGCGCGGATTTCCTTGACTTTTTCGATGGCTTCCTTGCGATCGGCGGTCGATTCGTCGGAGTTCAATGCCGTAAGCTCCGCGATGATCGCTTTCTTGGCCTTGAGATTGGCCTGTTCGGAACGACGCACGTCGATTGTGGCGTGTTTCTTGCGTTCGTAGAATTTGTTGCATGCTCCGAGGAATCGCATCCAGACAGCCTCACTGTGTTTTTTGGGGACTGCTCCGATGGTCTTCCACTGCTTCTGAAGTTCGAGCAGAGCGTCGGAAGTCTTACGCCAGTCTGTGCTGTCCATCAAAGCCTCGGCCTGCTCGCACAGACGGGTTTTGGCCTCGAGATTGTCGGCAAGAGAATTCTTGACAGTCTGGAAAAACTCAGCTTTTGCGGCGAAGAACGCGTCGCACGTCTTGCGGAAACGCGCATAGAGCTGATTGTTGACTTTGCGCGAAGCAAAACCGATCGTTTTCCATTCTTTCTGGGCATCCATGACTTTCTTGGTCGCCTCGTTCCAGCGTGAGAAGTTGGTCAGCTCAGAGAGAACCATCGCTTCAAGCGATTCGCAGAGAGCGATCTTTGCGGCTTCACTCTCCTGCTCGCGCTGTTTGCGCTGCTCGAAAAATGCCTGATAACGTTTGTTGACCTCAGCCGACGCGTCCTTGAACTGCGCCCAGATCTCTTCACGGAGATCTTTGGCAACGGGACCGATCTGACGCCATTTCTCATGGAGATCCTGCAGACGACGGAAGGCTGTCACAACATCCTCCTCAGCCGTGAGGGTCTTTGCCTCATCGATCAGAAGCTGCTTTTCGGAAAGATTCTTCTTGAAGTCATAGTCACGTAGCTCTTTGTTGACTTTCCACTGGTCGTAGAAGTGCTCGACGGCATCCTGAAACGCTTTCCATATATTTGTGGTGTTCTGCTGCGGAACGTCTCCGATTTCCTTGAATTCGGCCTGAAGTTCTTTGGCGCGGGGATAGTGGCGGTTGACATTATCGGTATCGGCAGCCATGCCTGTAAGCTCGTCGATGATCGCCTGCTTACGCTCAAGGTTTTTGAGCTGCCGGGCTTCGACCTGTGCGCGATATTCATTGCGTTTTTCCCGGATCTGCGCCATGAGCGACTTGAATTCAGCCTCTTCTTCGACAGGTGCGGGAGTGAAGGCCTCGGGATCATTGCCTGCTGCCACGAACTCGTCGCGCTGCACGGCCATTAACTCATTGACAAACGAATAGAACTGCTGTTTCAGCCGGCCGATTTCGTCGGTCGTGATCAGCACCGCATCTCCCTGCTGTAGTTCTTTAAGTCGAATCAGAATGTCAGCAACCGAGACCGGCTCGGCAACAGCTGTTTCCGACGCCTCGACGGTTTCTTCTTCCGATGTGGCTGTTTCACTCACTTCTGTGTTTTCAATTTCAGTTGCCTGAACATCTTCAGTAACGTTAAGCTGAGACTCCGCTACGGTTGCTTCCGCTCCGGTAGCTTCGGTGGGGATAATAGCGTCAACCGTCTGTTCTACAGACTGGTCAACCTTTTCATGGGATTCCATTGTCAAGAGTGTTATGGTGAATATTTCAATGATGATTGCCTGGCCGCAGCAGACGGCTACAAGCTATTCGGAGTCAAAAATAGTCATAATTTCCAAAACTTCCAACTCCAGACAACATCTTTTGCGACTTCGGCCTCAAGAGACACCTTAAATATTGGGGAACCGGCTCTAAAAAAGAAGTCGGCTGTCTCACGACAGCCGATTAATCTTTAACCTTAAAATCTAATACCATGAAAAAAACACAGTGCAAATATAGTAATTATACCTATAGAACGCCGGGGCTGCGGTTTGGTTTCGGCAGCCGCTTCATTTAACCTATTTTAACTCTATTTGAGGCCCGATTTTTGTAACTTTACAACCAAATTTATCAATCCGGGCGCCATGACTGCCCTGACAACCAATCAACCGACCAACTGAAAAGCCTCTATAAAAGGCAGTTTCAATCCAATAACAGCTCTATGAACGCAAAAATACTTGTCATTGACGACGAAGAAGCATTGTGCGAAATTCTGAAGTTCAACCTCGAGAAAAACGGCTATGACGTCGACTGCGCGTATAGTGCCGAAGAGGCTCTCAAGATGGATCTCACACCGTATCATCTTATGATTGTCGACATCATGATGGAGGCTATGAGCGGTTTCGATTTTGCAAAAAAAGTCAGAAATGATCCCGCAACGGAATTCACACCCATCATTTTCTGTTCGGCGCTCAACGGCGAGGACGACACTGTCATGGGGCTGAACATCGGCGCAGACGACTATATCACCAAGCCCTTCGTGATCAGCGAGGTGATCGCCCGCGTGCGTGCGGTACTACGCCGCGTCAACATCTCCGAAATGCCGATGTCAAACAAAGAAAGCAACTATATTTCCGACGTGACTTTCAACGGACTGAGAATCGACCGTAACGAAAAGCTCGGTTACCTCGACGGCCAGGAACTCAATCTGACGCGCACGGAATATGACATACTCCTCTTCTTCCTCACCCACCGCAACCGGATCTATTCACGCGAGGAGCTCATTGAAAAAATATGGGACAGCAATGTTGTTGTGACAATCCGCACGATTGACACCAACATCGCGCGCCTCCGCAAAAAAATCGGCGAATACGGCAATAATATTGTAACTCGCCTCGGTTTCGGCTATGGATTCAAAGAAAAGATTTAGCGTTCGACTCCGACTACTTCTGCCCATCATCGGATCCATGTTCGCGCTGGTAATGCTGCTGCTTTTCGTGCAGTATTCGCGCGAAGAGAAGCTGCGCCTCAACGACATCGGCAAGCAGCTCAACTTCATCTCGTCAAGACTCATCGTCGCCCACGAACGCAAGACCGACATCAAGCCGTTTCTCAACTTCATACGCCGATACTACGACAACTCGGAGTATGATGATGTCCAGGTCAGCATCTACGACTCCCAGGGAAGGCTGATCGACGCCATCGGACGAGAGTTCAGAGTTCCCGACGAGTTTGCCGACCAGGCAACACAGACCGACGGAGTGATCGGCAAGAACGACTCCGGCGAAATTCATTTTTACTCGCGGAAAATCAGCGAGGACGGCCAGCTGGAGGTCCACACCGCAATGCCCTGGAACGAGGCGATCAACAACGTTCTGAAAGCCGACAACTCGCTGTTTTTCACTCTGCTTGTCGGATCTTTCCTGCTCGTCATCATTCTTGCCTACCTCTCGACCAACTTCGTCGTCAAAAACATCAAAATCCTTAAGGAGTTCGCCCATCTGGCCAACAATTCGACGCTCAAGGTCGACGAATCCCGGCTCGGCCACGACGAACTCGGCGACATCTCCCGCGAGATCATCCACCTCTACCGCGGACGCGTCAAAGCGATGGAGGCAAGCGACAAAGAACATGCCATCGCAATGCATGCCATCGAGGAGAAACGTCGCGTCCAGCATCAGCTGACCAACAACATCAACCATGAGCTGAAAACCCCCGTGGGGGTCATACGCGGATATCTCGAGACGGTTCTTTCGTCTGACGACATGGATGCCGAGACCCAGAAATACTTCCTTACGCGCGCGCTGAGCAACGTCGAAAGGCTCTGCATGCTTCTGAATGATGTTTCCACAATGACCCGCCTCGAAGAGGGTTCATCGAAAATCATCATTTCATCAATCAACTTCCATGACTTTATCTATGGCATCAAGGAAGACTTCTCTCAGTCGGGTTTCCTTAAAAACATGGAATTCGATTATGAGATACCACTCAAATGCACAGTCTTCGCCAACACCAACCTGCTGACGAGCGCAATCACAAATCTCGCGCGAAACGCCGTGCTCCACTCCCACGGGACCGCCATGGGAATCAATCTTGTCGCAGAATCAGACAAATTCTATACATTCGCATTCTGGGATAACGGCCAGGGAGTGCCGAGCGAGCATGTTCCCCACCTCTTCGAACGCTTCTACCGTGTCGAGGCGGGCCGCTCCCGCAAATCGGGCGGAACCGGACTCGGCCTTCCAATTGTCAAGAGCACGATCGAATCGCTCGGAGGTGCGATTTCGGTCTACAACCGTGCGCAGGGAGGGCTTGAATTCCTCTTCACGCTGAAGAAATCGACCTAATTTTAGTTAAAATTATCCAATTTTAGGCTAAACGAGGTATTGTTGCAGAATTGTAACACATTAGTCATCGCGTCGTAATTTCCGTTAACTAATTTTGTCACAGCAAAACAAAAATTCTCGTTTAGATAATAAACTTACAAAGATAGAAAGCTAAAAGTATACAATCAATCTGTACCAATCAAAAACAACTGCAAATTAGAGTAATTAAGAGACCATCATCAATCACAAAATCACGCAGGCGTCGAAGAGAGTGCCTGCGTGATATTTTTTTTAGAAACTGTTTCCAAGACCCAGTCGCCCTACTGTTTCAAATTGATTCCGGCAGACAATAACAGGCGAAATTCTTCGTTTTAAGTAGAGGAATGAACCACTCGTTCGGACCGGCAACAGATTGCGCGATGCGACGCACAACTGCCCCATCCGGACAAGAAAACAGTCAACCGGCATCCGTCGCCACAAAGAGCTTTCAAACGTACAAATATGAAACATTTTGTCATTATCGTCTTAGCCATGCTGACATCCGTCGCATCCGTGGCGGCTTCGCTCTCGTTTTCAGGCAACAGCCTTCCCGTATGGAGCGAAAAAGGCTCGGCCATATCCGGACTGGAAGAGATCTACGTTGTCGAAAAAACCGATGGGGTTTCCGCTTCGATCACTCTCCCGTCGCCGACATCCACCGCGACAGTCGCCATATGGGGAAACCAGGGAGCCGCCTATGCCGTTCCGGCCGATGATTCCGACATCTCGCGCAACGGATCATCCCTTACTATCAACAGAATCAAAGGCGACACAGGCTACACGATTACGATCGACGACCACCCCGTCTACTTCTGGATCGTCGACTACTCCGCCCACACATACGAGCCTCACTCAATAACACCGTCGGCCGAACAGGACTGCGGCAGGGCTTTTCTCGATTTTGCCGGAAATGCAGCGCCGATCACCTACCACGCAATCAATGCGCGTTCACTGACGCTGAGCCGAGAACTCGAACTCAGATACACAACGCTGCAGTTCGACGAAAATGCATTTGCCTACATCTCCGCAGAATCAACCGCCTCCTTCGAGTCCATCGGCTCGACAATCAACATCACTGCTCCGCTCTGTGACACATATTTCACTCTTTCGGGCGACCGCTTCCTGCGGTTCTGGAACCGCGAAACAGAAACGACATCACCGCTCTACACGACAACCTCCGTGGAAACCAGGGCGAAAGCCGTGCAGGATGGAGAGAAACCCGACAACCAGCTGAATGTCGACACAGACGGACTCGGCGGCTCTGCCCCGTTCGACATCACATTCAGCGCAGTCGTGACGGATGCGGCCATTTTTCACGAATGGCAGTTTGCAAACGACGCCGAATTTGAAGATATAACGATCCGCAACCCGGAACTGACAATCACCCGAACATTCCAGGAGATGGGCACAACCTATGCCCGCTTCGTTGCGGCCAATTCCGACGGAACATGCAGCGCCGAAAGCGAAGTGTTCAAAGTGTTTGTCGGCGAATCCTTTCTGCGGTGTCCCAACGCTTTCTCTCCGGGCTCATCCGAAGGGAGCAACGACGAATGGCGAGTAAGCTACAAATCAATTGTCAGCTTCGAGTGTTATATCTTCAACCGATGGGGCGTGAAAGTGGCCGAGTTCCACGATCCGGCCCTTGGCTGGGACGGCCGCTACAACGGAAAACTGGCTCCCGCCGGAGTATATTATTATGTCATCAAAGCCGTCGGCTCAGACAATAAGAAATATAACCTCAGCGGAGACATCAATATCGTGCGCTACACTGGCGAATAAGCCCGCTCAGCAATCAGACATGTCCGTTGCCGCAGACCGACCCGTACTATTTCATTTTCCACCTTACCCAACACCTACTGCCCAGACTATGAAACAGATTTTCTATGCCTTCTTTCTGACACTTGCAGCAACCGCTCCGGCCGCGCTGCCCTCGACAGCCTCAGCTCCGGCTCCTCTCGCAGCCGTCCGCAACCCTAAAGTGCCAGGAAAGATGACTTTCGCCGGACAGAAAATCGATCTCGACCGCATCGATATGTTCGAACGCCTCGACCGCGAACTGACCTCAATGGCCTACACCCACGGCAACACACTACTGACCATCAAGCGAGCCAACCGTTATTTCCCGGAGATGGCACCTATTCTCAAGAGCGAAGGTGTCCCCGAAGACCTTCTCTATCTCGCCTGCATCGAAAGCTCACTCAACCCCCATGCCGTATCTCCGGCAAAAGCCGCCGGATTCTGGCAGTTCATGCCTGCAACCGGTAAAGAATACGGACTCGAGGTCAACGACTCTGTCGACGAACGCTACAATCTTGAGAAAGCAACCCGCGCCGCCTGCAAATATCTCAAAAGTGCCTACGCGAAATATGGCAACTGGGAATCGGCCGCCGCTTCATACAATGGCGGTCAGGGCCGGATCTCGTCCGAACTCTCGTCGCAGAAACAGGACTCGGCCTTCGATCTCTGGCTTGTCAGCGAAACGACCCGCTATATGTTCCGCCTGCTCGCAATGAAAATGATCATGGAAGATCCGTCGGTCTACGGTTATATTCTTTCGCGTGACCAACTCTATCAGCCCCTCGAATATGAAATCGTGGAAGTCTCGACGCCTGTGGCCGACTGGCCCACATGGGCTCAGCAACATGGAATCAGCTACATGACTCTCCGCGAACATAACCCGTGGATCCGTGCGAAATCTCTCCCGAACAAATCGGGCAAAAAATATTCAGTCAAGGTTCCGACCGAGAAATCGATGCACCGCTCCACCGTCAAAAACAAAGTCTATAACAAGAAATGGGTCAACAAATGACGCAGCTCACCGACTCTAAAAAACAACCTGCCGACTCCGAATCCGCCGAACAGCCCATGAACACCGAAACGCTCGAGGTTCTGGGCGCAAGGGTTCACAATCTCAAGAACATAGACGTCAGCATCCCCCACAACGCGCTGACAGTCATCACCGGACTCTCCGGATCCGGAAAATCATCGCTTGCCTTCGACACAATCTACGCCGAAGGCCAGCGACGCTACATCGAGACATTCTCCTCCTATGCACGCAACATGCTCGGAAACATGGAACGTCCCGACGTCGACAAGATCACCGGACTGAGTCCCGTCATCTCGATCGAACAGAAAACCATCAACCGCAATCCGCGAAGCACCATCGGCACGACAACCGAAATCTACGACTTCCTGCGACTTCTCTATGCACGCATAGGCCGCGCCGTCAGCTATCTTTCCGGCGAACCGATGGTCAAATATTCAGAGGAGAAGATCGTGCGCCTCATCCTTGACCGGTTTGAGGGACACAGGGTCTACATCCTTGCTCCGCTCGTCAAAAACCGCAAGGGACACTACAAGGAACTTTTCGAATCGATCCGAAAGAAAGGCTATCTGACTGTACGTATCGACGGTCACCTGAAAGAGGTCACCCCGGGAATGAAACTTGACCGCTATAAAAACCACTCGATCGAAGCGGTCATCGACCGGCTGAAAGTCAGCGCAAAAGACGAGACGCGACTCCACGACACCATTGACGAGGCTCTCCGCCAGGGCGAGAAACAGATGATGGTCTATGATGTTGAGGAAGACCGCATCTATCAGTTCTCGCAGCAACTGATGGATCCGACGACCGGACTCTCCTACCGCGAACCCGCACCCCACAACTTCTCATTCAATTCGCCTCAGGGCTACTGTCCTAAATGCAAAGGACTCGGCTACGTCAACATGGTCGACCGCGCCAAGATTTTTCCTGACGAGAAACTGTCGATCCACGCCGGAGGCATCGCGCCGCTCGGCCGCTACCGTGATTCGATGATCTTCCATCAGATCGAGGCAATCTGCAAGAAATACGGCTGTACGCTTAAGACTCCCGTCGGAGAGATCCCGCAGGAGGCGATCGACGACATTGTCAACGGAACTGACGAACGACTCGAAATGCCGTCCGGCTCACTTTCCGCGCTCTACTCATTTGCCTATGAAGGGCTGGCAAAATATCTCGAGCTGCAACTCGATGACGACTCCGGCAGTCAGGCAAAAAAATGGAGCGGACAGTTTTTTTCGCGTGCAGCCTGCCCTGAATGCGGCGGCAAACGCCTCAACCGCGAAGCCCTCCACTTCTTCATCGACGGAAAAAACATTTCCGAACTCGCATCGATGGACATCCGCCGCCTCCACGACTGGACTCTCGACATCGAGAAGCGGCTCACCAGCCAGGAAGCGACAATCGGCAGGGAGATTTTCAAGGAGATCCGGTCGCGCCTGGGATTTCTTGTCGATGTCGGACTCGAATACCTGTCGCTCGACCGCGCGTCGGCAACACTGTCCGGCGGCGAGAGCCAGCGAATACGGCTCGCCACACAGATCGGCTCGGAACTGGTCAATGTGCTCTATATCCTCGACGAACCATCGATCGGACTGCATCAGCGCGACAACCGGCGTCTTATCGATTCTCTGAAAAAGCTTCGCGACGCCAGCAACTCGATTATCGTTGTCGAACACGACAAAGAGATGATGCTCGAGGCCGACTATGTTGTCGACATCGGTCCGAACGCAGGCCGCAAGGGCGGAAAGGTCGTGTTTCAGGGCACTCCCGCCGAGATGAAAGAAATGTCGACCCTGACCTCCGACTATCTGTTCGGCCGCAGGAAAATCGAAATCCCGGAGCAGCGGCGCAAAGGCTCCGGAAAAACGCTCGAACTGACAGGCGCGTCGGGCCACAACCTGCGCAATGTCGATCTGAGATTGCCGCTCGGCACACTGACCTGCATCTGCGGCGTCAGCGGTTCCGGCAAGTCAACACTCATCAACCATACACTCCAGCCGATTCTGTCGGCCCACTTCTACCGCTCGCTCAAAACACCGCTCCCCTACACCGCTATCAACGGACTGGAAAATATCGACAAGGTTGTCACAGTCGACCAGACTCCGCTTGGAAAATCGCCCAGATCGAATCCGGCGACCTATACCGGTGTCTTCTCCGACATACGCAACCTGTTCGTCAATCTTCCCGAAGCCAAAATACGCGGCTACAAACCGGGGCGATTCTCATTCAACGTCAAAGGAGGCCGCTGCGAGACCTGCGGAGGCAACGGCTACCGCACGATCGAAATGAACTTCCTGCCCGACGTTCTGGTTCCGTGTGAGACCTGCGGAGGACGACGCTACAACCGCGAGACTCTCGAAGTCAGATTCAAAGGAAAATCCATTGCCGATGTCCTTGACATGACGATAAACCAGGCAGTCGAATTCTTTTCCGGCGTGCCCGCAATCCTCAAAAAAATAAAGGTACTTCAGGAAATCGGTCTGGGCTACATTAAACTCGGACAACCCTCAAGCACCCTTTCGGGCGGAGAGAACCAGCGTGTCAAACTGGCCACCGAACTTGCCAAACGCGACACCGGCAAAACCCTATTCCTACTCGACGAACCGACAACCGGGCTTCATTTCGAAGATATCAGAATCCTGCTCGGAGTGTTCAACCGACTCGTTGACAAAGGCAATACGGTCGTTGTCATCGAGCATAATCTCGACGTCATCAAAGCTGCCGACCATGTCATCGACATGGGCCCCGAAGGAGGAGAAAACGGCGGCCGCATTCTTGCGGAGGGTACGCCGGAGGAGGTTGCGCTGGCCGACTCGCCGACAGCTCCATTTCTCCGCGAAGAGCTATCCTGACCCGACAGAAAAAAACAGTCATCACAGCCATTCCGCCGTAATGACTGTTTTTTTTTGTAACTTTGCAGCCGCAAACCAATCAATCAGTCATCACACATGTCCTTACCTGTAAGACTTCTTTGCTCGCTGCTCTGCGCGGGAGTTTCATTTTCGCTCTTTGCCGAAAAAAATGATTCAATCTCCTATCGTCCCAACTTCCACGGAACACTACGTCCCCGAATGGAACTATCGACCGAAGACAACGAATTCCGCTTTCAGCTCCGCAACGCCCGCGTCAGCATGGACGGACAGATCTCTCCCTCGATCGACTATTTCATTCAGGTCGACGCCTGCGACCGCGGGACAATGAAGTTTCTTGACGGATGGGCACGCATCAAGGTTGCCGACGGACTGAAATTCCAGGCCGGACAATTCAGAATGCCGTTTGCGGTCGATCCGTTCCGCGCACCTCACAACTACGTATTCTCCAACAGATCATTCATCGGAAAACAGATTTTCAACTGGCGCGCTGTCGGAGCGAAAGTTTCCTATACCCTTCCCCGCACGCCTCTCACACTCGAAGCCGGCGTGTTCAATCCCAAATCAATTTCCGACCACACTCCCTGGAACAAAACAGCGGCATTCGCCTCCAAAGCACTTTACAAAGCGGGCGACTTCACATTTGCTGCCGGCTACGCTTCAATAAAGCCGACAGACACACGAATGAACGCCCTCGACGGATGCATCACATGGAAAACCGGCCGCTGGACGACAGAAGCCGAATATCTCTACACGCATTATGTCCACAACCGCTTCAAAGCATCCCACGCCTACAACGCCTACACAACCTACGCGATGCCGATAAAGGCCGGAATCTTCAACCGGCTCTCATTTCAGGGACGTTTCGACGGAATCACGGCACACAGCTCCGGAAAATTCAACGAAGATGGACAACTCGAGGCCAACGATCCTGCACGCAACCGCATAACAGTCGGCACAACGATCAGCTACATCCGGTCGAAATCAATGTATCTCGACATACGCGCCGACTACGAGAAATATTTCTACCATTCGGGCGTGACCGTAACCCCTGAAATGGGCGACAAACTGGTGCTTGAAATGGTTCTGCGGTTCTAAGAGCCGGTTCCCCAATATTTGTAAACGCTGGGGCGGTCAAGTGTCGTGCAGATGTGTTCGCGCAGTGAGGGAGCAATGCGGTTGCATTGTGACCGAAACA
>JAIDJZ010000296.1 GCA_029051965.1 Paramuribaculum sp.
GCGGCAGAAAAGAAGCAGCAGATTGTATAAAAGATTTTCGTTCTCTTACTATCGTTTAAATTTGAACTCTTACTTAAATAAAACAATGGCTAAATCAGAAGTCAGAATCGACAAATGGATCTGGGCCGTCAGAATCTTCAAGACACGAACAATCGCTTCTGACGCCTGCAAAAAAGGACGAGTCATGATTGGCGACACTCCTGTCAAACCCTCACGCACTGTTAAGGTCGGAGACATTGTCAGAGTGCGAAAACCGCCAATCACCTACTCTTTCCGCGTTCTTGCGCTCGCCGAAAACCGCATGGGAGCCAAGCTCGTGCCGGAATACATGGAAAACATAACCCCTCAGTCCGAACTCGACCTCCTCGACGTAATCCGCATCTCCGGATTCGTCGACCGACGCAAAGGACTCGGACGTCCGACAAAACGCGAAGGACGACAGCTTGAAGAATTCACATCGCAGATCTACGAGGACGATGAACGCGGCTGGGACTTCGATTTCGACGACGACTTCTTCGACGACGACGAAAACTGACCAGCCCCCATCATCCGCAACAGCTCAGACTGCCGAAAACATAGAACATGACAGCGCCGTGTCGAAATTCAGAATTTTGACACAGCGCCTGTCATTTTGGCGAGGGTGCTCTCAGAATCTCAGGATTTCCCTTCTCCCGACTTGAGATCATCCACAACCGGCCGCAGCGGCTCTGCATACACCCTTCCGAGATTCCTCTCGACAATATCCAGAAGAGCCCCAAGCTGATCCACGGTCAGACCCTGATGAAGACATATCTCCATATGCGCGGCAGCCATCGGCTCAACACCGCCGACTCCGGCGATAATCGAAACCGTTGCCAGCTCCCTGTCCTGCCATGAAAGCAGATCTCTGTCAAAGATGTCTGCAAAAAGATGTTCCTTCAGAAATTTCTCTATGACAGGAGCAAACACAGCAAAACCCGCCTTCGGAGCATCTGCCGGAACTCCCGAAAGTTCTGCCAGATTCCTTCTGCCGAGAGCATACTTCTCCGCGTCGGCCATATCCCCGACCGCAGTGGCTTCCGGTCCGACCAAGTCTTCGATCCCGGCCTTCTTGCGGTCATCAAGCACCGACATGAATGTCTGCAACGCCCGGAGCGAACGCGGGAAACCGGCGTAGGCATATGTCTGGACAAGAATCTCCTTTATCTCATTGACCGTCATTCCCGCTTCAAGACCTTCGACAACCGCTTTTTCAAGACATGCAAGATCGCCGCGTCCTGCCGCCGAACCGATAGCCACGATCGCCTGCTGGCGCGCCGACAGCACCCTGTTCGCCTCATCATATTTTTCTGCCCCCGCCGATGTCGCCGCTAAATACTCTTCATTCGTAACAGGATCAAGCCACGCAACCGTATTCCCGCCGGGATTACATTCAACAGCTATATGAGCGAACCAACTGTCGGGAGCCGCACCATGCCAGTGCTCGACATCTGGCGCAATCTCCACAATATCCCCCGGATAAAGCCTGCGTGCCGGCTTTCCCTTCTCTTGATAGTACCCCACACCGGCCGTTGCAATAAGAATCTGGCCGCCCGAATGACGATGCCAGCTGTTGCGACACGACGGCTCGAAAGTCACATTAAACATCGGGACATTAAGATCCTTGACCTCTGAAAGTGCGTGGAGATAGGCCGTGCCAGTGAAATTCGGATTGCCCGTCATCGCCTCACCGATCGGATATGGCTGCTTGAAACCGTCGGCGGCCATAGAAAACGAAGATATAATTGCCATTATAATATAGATTGAGATTTTAAGAGTATGTTTACTTTTAACTCAGGTTAGCATAAAGATGGATTTTTTGAGCGAATTCCGCGAGTTGAAGAAGGAGCATAGCGGGCTATGCGACTGATGAGACTTGGCGGAATTCGCCAAAAAAGACCTCAGGATTATTTTGAAGGTTCTGCCGTTCATGCGTATTACTGTTAACGCGGTTTAAATTCAAACACTCTCTAAGTTTCATAACCCTCCTCCTTCTGATTAATACAATGCAAAATTAGCACCTCCCGACCGGTCACCTGTTATAAATTATCCCGCATCACATACCCAAATTACTGAATCCACACCCCTCCACAACATCACTGCCCACCACTGACAAAGCTTAACGTCTGTGCGGCCGCTCAAAATCAGAGACGCCCCACACACATTCATCTGGAGCGTCCCTGCCATCCGCGATAATCATTATTTCTTCTGATTCAACTCTCTGTTGCAATTCTAAGAGTATGTTTACTTTTAACTCAGGTTAGCATAAAGATGGATTTTTGAGTGATTTCAGCGAGTTGAGAAAGGAGCAATTGCCACATTGCGACTGCCGAAACTTGGCTGAAAGCGCCAAAAAGACTCTTTCGGATGACCTGAAGAATTTCAAACAGCGCAATGTATTTCTTAATTCGTGCTAAAAGTAAACATACTCTAAGAAACTGTTTTGGTTTATCTTTCACGCGCTCAAAGAGAAGGTAGTTTCGTTAATAAAACTTCACACGACTTAATGCCAGTCAATGATTCGTCTTTAAAGAAAAGACCCTTCCCTTTTGCCATTCCGAAGTTTAAATTGTAAATGTAATAGCTTATTTCCATAACACCCCCCACATTTAAATCTTTTTAACTTGAATTATTTCCCGAATTCTTTTTGAACCATTTAGGAAGCACGGTTCAGATGCTAGGAGACGGAGGGTGAGGACGAAGG
>JAIDJZ010000297.1 GCA_029051965.1 Paramuribaculum sp.
TGGCTCGTGGGCTCGTTGTGGTGTATACTAGACAGCTCTAAGATCGGATCAGGTTCGGACTTTACTGTTGCTTATGACGACATGCCGACTCTGTACAAAGCAATGTTCGAGGAGCTCGACCTCGTCATCGCCGGTCTGAAGGAGGCATCCGGTAACACCTCATCGACCCAGTCACTTTTCGGAAACGCCGACTATATCTACAAAGGTGATATTTCCAAATGGGTGAAATTCGCCAACACTCTTAAACTCCGTATGGCAATGCGTCTTGTCAATGTCGAGCCTCAGCTGGCACGGCAGAAAGCCGAAGAGGCAGTCAACGATTTGGGAGGTCTTATCTCAAATTCCTCAGACGCTGCATGGAGCACATACATTCCCGGTGGAAACGCTCTCCACAAGACCAATATCCTGTGGGATGAAGGCCGCGTCAGCGCCGACATCACTTCATATATGAACGGCTATTCCGATCCCCGTCTGCCATTCTATGCCAACAAGGCTGCCGATGACACATACACCGGTCTGCGTTCCGGCATTTTCCACGCAAGCAATGTGGCTCCTTATTCCACTCCAAAAGTGGATGCTCAGTCATCTCTTCTATCAATTTCGGCAAGCGAGACATGGTTCTGCCGTGCCGAAGGCGCGCTTCGCGGATGGAACATGGGCGGCACTGCCAAGGAACTCTACGAACAGGGTGTCACCGTTTCCATGGAAGAGCGCGGCGCTGCGATCGGAAACTATCTCTCGAGCACTGCGACTCCGGCCAACTATGTTGACCCGACAAACTCGATCTACAGCGCGAACGCTGTGTCGACCGTCACTCCGAAGTGGAACGACAATGGTTCTTTCGATGAAAATCTCGAACGTATCATGGTTCAGAAATGGCTCGGCAACTATCCCAACGGCTGGGAAACATGGGCTGACTTCCGTCGCACAGGATATCCTAAATTCTTCCCTGCTGTCAACAACCTGTCGACCGACGGTGTAAGCTCTGCTCGCGGAATGCGTCGTCTGCCTTATCCTCTGTCGGAATTCAACACCAATGAAGCCAACGTCAAGGCTGCTCAGGCTATGCTTGGCGGACCGGACAACAGCGCTACCGATCTTTGGTGGGCTCTTAAAAACTGATTGTGAATCTCAATCAAAAAAACAGAAAAATCAGGTAAAAACCTTCGTATTCACGACGAATGCGACCTATACCATTAGAAAAAATGAAAGGATTAAAATCAATACTTTTCGCAGCCGCAGCACTTGTCATGGCACCTCTGGCCGTGACCTCCTGCAGCGACTGGACTGAGCCGGAAGCCGAAGATTTCTACTCGCCGCTTCCTCCCAGCTATTATGAGAACCTCAAAGATTATTTCGCTTCACCCCACAAGGTGATGTTCGGATGGTTCGGATCATGGACAGCAAGCAACAAATCAAATTCACTCGTCGGACTTCCCGACAGCACTGACTTCGTTTCGCTCTGGCTCTGCTGGGGAAATCTGACCCCCGCTCAGCAGGCCGACCTGAAGGCATTCCAGGCGCGCGGTTCGAAAGCCGTGCTCTGCTGGCTCGCAACCAACATCGGCGAGAACATCACTCCCGGCTATTCAGGTGTGCCCCCGATTGAGGCAGCTGAGGAGTTCTGGGGATTTAAAAACGGCGACATCCCCTCGATGGTAGAGGCTGCAAAAAAATATGCCGACGCTATCGCTGACACATGTGACAAATACAACAT